>JBBRVA010000716.1:0-4579 GCA_038247295.1 Caldilineales bacterium
CACTGACTTACTGATCCACTGACTTACTGATCCACTGACTTACTGATCCACTATCCTACTGCATAAATACTTGTGACCAACTTTGCTAGAACTAAGTTTTGCTTATTCATACCGAATGCGTGGGTCGACCCAAGCATAGAGAATATCAATCGCCAGGTTGATAAAGACAAAAACCACGGCAAAGAGGAGGGTGAGATTCTGCACCATCATCCAATCGCGCTCGACCGCGCCTTGCGCCAGCGCCGACCCCAAACCAGGGAAGCCAAACGCCCGTTCCACTGCCACCGAACCGCCGAGCAGACCTGCCAGCGCCAGCCCCGACAACGTAAGCACAGGCAACATGGCGTTGCGCAGCACATGGCGGATGATGATCATCCACTGCCCTAATCCCTTGGCTTTCGCCGTGCGTACATAATCTTCGCGCAACGTTTCTAATACCGTGGTCCGCGTCATGCGCGCAATAATGGCAGCAATGCCAATGCCGACCGCCACCGACGGTCCAATCACCATTAGGAAATTCTCTTTTGGATCTTCCCAAAACTGTGTAATCGTGATCGAAGGTCGCCAGTTGAGCACTAGCACGGTAAACAAGATCATTGCCAGCCCCAACCAAAAGCTTGGAATGGCCATAAAGAGCGTGACCAGAAAGCGCAGTACATAATCCAGCGTGGACTCGCGCTGCAGCGCACTAATAACACCCACCGGCACGCCGATCAACCACGAGAACAAAATTGACAAGAGCGCAATCTGCGCCGTAATCGGGCCACGGCGCAGGATCGTATCGCGAATGGGCGTGTCGACCCAAAAGGAGTGCCCCAGATCACCGCGGAAGACATCGGCCATCCAGTTTAAATATTGGCGATAGAGCGGTTTGTCTAGCCCCAAACTGGCACGCGCCGCATTGACTTCTGCTTCGGAAAGTACATAGATACCGGTCGCCTCCCCATAGATCATCGCCAGCGGATCGCCGGGCAGCACCCGCATTGCCACGAAAATGACCAGCGTAACACCAAAGATGGTGAGGATGGAAAGTAAGAGTCGGCGGATTAAGTATTGTGCCATAGTTTTGATTTACGATTTTTGATTTACGATTTACGAAGCTACTCTTTAGACGAGATTATTCGTAAATCGTAAATCAAAAATCCAAAATTATCTGTCCAGCCAGACGGTCTCGAAGCGGTCAAACTTGGACCAGGCGCGATTCGCCAAGTCCAACCCCTTGACGGCTTGGCTTGCCATCACGGAGTGGGCGCAGAAGCCAATCAGGAAGAAGGGTGGGTTTTCGTCGAGCATATCCAACCCCTGGTTGACCAGTTCGTGACGTGCGGTGTCATCGATCTCAATCGCCAATTGATCCAACAGGGCATCAAAGTCGGCGTTGGAATATTTTGACCAATTCTGTGAAGCGTCGGTGCGCAAGAAGGTGTTCCAGAGTGGATAGGGGTCTAGAACGGGCGACGCATAGGTGTCGGATTTGAAGAGGTTAAATTCGCCACCGGACAGCACATCGGCGGTGCGCGGACGTTCGATCACTTCGATGTTGCCGCGGATATTCAAGCTGGTGCGCAACAATTCGGCAAAGGCCGGCACGGCTACTTCCGACGAAGCGGCCTCGGTCCAAGCCGTAAAGGTTGTCTCGAAACCATCGGGATAGCCGGCTTCGGTCAGCAGCCGCTTCGCTTCGGCAATGTCTTCGGTCTTGTCGGCGCGATAGCCGGGCATTTGCAGCAGCTCTTCGTAGGGCGTGGCGAACGGACTCGCGGCGGGCAGCCAGCGCGACACGAATGCCGGTTCCCAGACGGGCGTAAAGGCGTTGATGATCGCTTGGCGATCAACCGCCAGATGGATAGCGCGGCGCACTAGTGGATTATCGAACGGCGCCTTGGTATTGTTAATCGCCACCATGTGCGAATTCAGACAAGGCGCCCGCGCCGTTACCAGTTCCGAACGCGTGCTGCCTTCCGTCCAAGTATCCACCGAGACGTTAAAGGAGATATCGGCCTGGCCGGTGAGGACGGCAGTGCCACGGTCGGCCCAAGCGGCGACGTGCAGCATTTCCACACCATCCACATAAGGCAGATTCGGATTCCAGTAATCGGCATTGGCTTCCAATACCAGCTTTTCACCCTGGATATATTCCACAAACTTGAAGGGACCGGTGCCTGGTGGCACTGTCACGCCACGCAGGTCATAATCGTTCTCTTCCAGCGTCTTTTTGGCGTAGACGATCATGGCGTCGCCGGCCATTACCTCCAGGAAGAAGGGGGTCGGATTTTTGAGCTTGAACTCGACCGTCAAGTCATCCACGGCACTCACCGACTCGACGGTAGAAAGCTGCTCGCGGATGCCGCTGATCGATACATTGTCCGGCGGATTGATGATGCGGTTAAAGGTGGCGACGACATCTTCCGCGCTGAACGGAGTGCCGTCGTGAAACTTGACACCCTCGCGTAAATTGAAGGTGTAGACCGTGCCATCATCCGAGACCGACCAAGTCGTTGCCAGCGCCGGTACAATCGTATGATAGCCGTCGGCGACGTTCCACATCACCAAGCCATTGTACATCATGGCACAGCCGGCGCAGCCACCGCCTTGATGCAAGTCGAAATGGGTGGGTGCCATGCCCCACGCCGTTGTCAAAATGCCACCTTGTTTGGGATTAGGCTCGGCGGCCGTCATCATCCAATCGGCTGGCAGCGGGGCAGCGCTGACATCTAGCTCGATCGCAGCGGGCGCTTCTGCTGCTGGCGCTGCCGGTTGTGCGGGTGCGGGCACCGCGCAGCCAGCAACGACAACGGCAAGTAAAACGATAGACCACAACGTTCGTTTCATTACCTTCTTCTCCTTTGTTGATTTTGTCTTTGTTTGGGGACAGTGGCCTGAGGAGGCCGGCACGAAAACGCAATAATAAATATCTGCGTTTCGAGGTGAAGTCTAAACCAAAGTTCAACGGTTTGTCAAACAGCAAAATTTTGAGGGGCGGAGGTAAGCTGTGCGTTGGGGGTGATTTATGGGGGGAGAGATTGGGGATTAGAGATTGGGGATTAGGTGAATAATCTCCAATCTCTAATCCCCAATCTCAGTACGACTTTTAGCTGATTTATCTATTCATTACTAACCCAACGCACCGAGTCGCCAATCGCGATCGCGCCGTCGTCGAGCACTTCACCATAGGCGCCACCACCCCAGTTTTCGTACATCGCGGCACGTAACCCGTGGTGCGCGGCATCCATCAATTCACACGGTTTGGTCTCACCGTAGATGCGAATGCGGACCGCGCCGATCTGTAAAATTTTCTTACGCCTGTTGGCCAGCGCAATGCCGCTCACCATCAGATTGGCGCGCCGCGTGGCTGGATCCAACGTTGCGCCAGCCTGAGCCGTGCGTTCCATCCAAACTTCCTGCTCAATGATCGTCACCTGGCGCTTGCCGCCCTGGTTGGCATTGTCGACCAACCCCCGGCCGGCGCGCAACGTGGCCTTGGGTTTTGGATCCATCGGCCCCTGCTTGGCGCGTTTGATCCAGATCGCTTCGAGTCTTCCTTCGTCCATACGACCTCCTACATAGCCGTTGGGACAAGCTTGGGCTTGTAGCGGACCAATAAATGCTGCGTTGCCGCGGCCACCGACGGTTGGCGTCCGCTGGCCACCAAAGCTAGGGCCAGCAAGCCTAAGAGCGTGTCTTCGGTCGAGGCACACAGCCGCGTCTTGGTATCGAATTTACGCTGAATGATCGTGCGCAGAAGGGGGATTTTCTGGGCCAAACCGCCCGAGAAGACGATCCGTTGCCAGGTGGGCTGGGGGGATAAGCGTTGCGCACTGCGCGCATAATTTTCTGCCATGTTCTGAAAGGCCGCATGAAAGAGATGCCCAACGCTTAGATTATCTTCACGGATGTGGGCAATATGACCATTTTGGCCGCCAGCGCTGTCGAAGAAGGCCAAGTTCACATCCAGGTCACTTTCATGGATTCGGCTGGCCGCTTCGACGATATAGTGCCATGGATCGGCGACGGCAAGGCCTTGGGCACGCGGCAACTCAATCAGCAACTCGACCAGATGGTTAAGCGCACGTCCGGCCGGTACCCCGGTGATCGTATTCAGAAAGCGCCCGTCGAAAAAGGGGCGTGTCTGATAATCACCCAAAGTTAGTTGCTCGGTAAGCAGACTGACCTGCGAACCAGTCGAGATGTTCAGCGAAAGCTCATCCGTGCCCAGGAAAGCACCGACTAGCGCACATTGGTGATCGCCGACCGGGGTGTAGAAAGGCAACGTTTTGCCCTCGATTGCAAGCGTACCCACGACTTCGCCAAACGTAACCAGTTGTGGCCACTGTAAATTGCCCAGCCCCAGCCGATCGATCATCGGCTGATGCCAATCCAATGTCTCCAAGTTTAGCGCCGCATGGGCGGCGCCACTCGTCAGCTCCATGCGCGGCACAGCGTTGCACAAATTGGCGATCACAAAATCTGGAATGCCAGCGGGGATCGCGGCGGGTGGTAACTGACCATTTTGGGCCAGCCAGTAGAGAAAGCAGAGTGGCCGACTGGGCTGCAATTCGTTGCCCAGTTGGCGGCGTTC
>JBBRVA010000717.1:0-4577 GCA_038247295.1 Caldilineales bacterium
GCGCAATTTCACGAACAAGGCTATCTGATCGTCGAAGATCTCTTTGACCCGGTCGAAGACCTCGACCCGATCATTGAGGAGTACAAAGGTGTTCTGGATCGGCTGGCCGATGAATTGTACGCCAAGGGTGAAATTTCGTCCACCTATGCCGAACTATCCTTTAGCGATCGACTAATCGAAATCTATCGCGAAAGCGGCAAGGTGCAGGCCCAATATTTTGATTTTTCGCTGCCCCAGGCCGATGTCAAACCCGATACGCCGATGTGGGTAGGACCGGCGGTCTTTCGCACCCTGAGCAATCCGAAGCTGCTTGACGCCGTCGAGTCGCTGATCGGACCGGAGATTTACTCCAACCCTGTGCAACATGTGCGTTTGAAACCACCCGAAGAAGTAACGCCCAAGGATGCCAACGGTCGCGTGCAATTGGGTAAAACACCCGTCCACCAAGACAATGGCGTGGTGTTGCCCGAAGCCGATGAATCCGAGATTCTGACCGTTTGGTTTGGCCTCAACGCAGCCACTGTCGAGAATGGCTGTCTTTGCGTCTGGCCCGGTAGCCATCGCCACGGGTTGCTCGATCACTGCCCCAGCCCGATTGGGTTGCAAGTGCCCGGTAAATTGGTTGGTCAGATCGGCAAAGCAGTGCCTGTGCCGTTAAAACGGGGCGGCGTGCTCTTTTTGACCAAACTTACCTTGCACGCCTCGTTTGCGAACAATAGCGACCATGTGCGCTGGAGCTTTGATCTGCGCTACAACCCGATTGGCCAGAACACGGGCCGCGAGGCATTTCCTGGTTTTGTCGCCCGCAGCAAGGCGCACCCAGAAACCGAATTGCATGAAGCGGCGGAATGGGCGCAGCTTTGGTACGATGCGCGCCAACACTTATCCGAGATTGAAATGTCGCGCTTCAACCGCTGGACCGCCGATAACGCGGTTTGTGCGTGATTTTTGATTTACGATTTTTGATTTACGATTTACGAAGCTACGTCGTCAGTCCAGTAATTTCGTAAATCAAAAATCGTAAATCGTAAATTCTAACGAACGGAATTAATCTTTACATGACTAAAATTCGTATGGCCCAATACGGCACCAAACACGGCCACGCCGGCTCTTGGATCGTGTCGATGTCGAATAATCCACAGGTGGAGTTGGCGGGTGTCTTTGAACCCGACCCCGCTCGTCGCCGCGAAATAACCGAAAATGAGCCGATCTATCGCAACGTGCATTGGTATGAAACTGCGGAAGAACTGCTCGGTGATCCCACGATTGTGGCGGTTACTTCGGAAGGCTTAAATATTGAGAGCCTGGATCAGACCGAAGCGATTGTCGAAGCCGGCAAACATGTCTTGTACGACAAACCGGCGGGTGACAATTGGCCGCAGTGGCAGCGCATTATCCAGCATGCCGAAGAACAGAAGCTCTTGATCCAGATGGGCTACATGTTTCGCTACCATCGTGGTTTTCAGCAGGTAGCGCAATGGGCGAAGTCTGGCCTGTTGGGCGAGATTTTCTCCGTGCGCGCCCACATGTCTACCTATATTCCGCCGCTGCGCCAGGGGCTGGGCTATAACACGCGCGACACGATCAGCAAACACCAAGGCGGCATCTTCTTCGATCTGGGCGGGCACATGCTCGATCAAGTGGTCTGGCTGTTGGGTCGCCCGACCAAAGTGACTGCCTTCTTGCGCAACGATACGGGCGCTGTTCCCGCCTTTATGGATAACACGTTGGGTGTCTTCGAGTTCGAGAAGGCACTCGCCTTTATCGACATTGCGGCGATGGAGACACAGCCGATGGCGCGCCGTTTTGAGGTCTATGGTACGCAGGGCAGCGCGATTATCATGGAGCCATTTGAGCCGGCGCGTGTGCTGCGCCTCTGTCTGCAAGCCGATGGCGATGGTTACACCAAAGGTTTACACATGATCGAGATTCCCGAACAGGGCCGCCAGGAAACGCACGATCTCTCACTGGCCGCCTTTATCGCCACAATCGATGGGCAACAAGCGCCGGATCGAACGTTGGCGCACGAGTTGACTGTGCAGGAGACGTTGCTGCGAGCAACAGGTGGTGTGGTAGAGTGACCCTCTATGCGCGATGAGAGATGTAACATAATCGAGGTACACTATGATTCAGGTAATGATCGAATGGGACGGCGCTTGGCCTGAAAAAGATGCCTTGCAGATCGAAGGCCGCTTTATGGGAAAAGCCTTCGCAGGAAAGATCCCTACTTCCCCTAAGGTAGCTAGGCGCAATGCGAACGGCTATCTAAGTATGGATGTGGCAATGGCGATTGTGGCCGAAGAACCAATCTTGGTCTGGGGAGAGCGCCCGGTCTGGCGAATGACAACTAGTTTACTGTTGGCAGAATGGGGCAGAGTGGCTCAGGTAGGTTCTGTCGATGTAGACGCCATGACTGGTGAGGTGGTATCTTTGACCGCTGATCAAATCAAACGAATGCAGGATCGAGCCAATGAGCTTGCTAGCCGTCTCGCACTGGAAACAACGCCGACAGGCTGACTGTTTAGTCGCTTGCGCCGCGATGCTCTTAGAATATCTGCAAGTGCCGGCTAGCTATGATCGGCTGACACGCTTGCTTCGTACAATGCCCATTGGTACATTTTTTCGTAATTTACGCTACTTGGAAGCGGCGCTAGGGTTATCTGTGACGGTTGGCTACGGTAATCTTCAAGTATTGGAGGCCCATCTCGAAACTGGGCTGCCCATCATCGTGTCGGTTAACACAAAAATGCTTTCCTATTGGAACAACCAAGAGACGATTCATGCGCTTGTGGTCATAGGCATGGATGAAGAGCAGATTTACGTGAATGATCCAGCCTATGCGGATGCGTCTAAGGCGATTCCGCTGGCCGAGTTTGAACTAGCTTGGTTTGAAGAGAAAGAGCTTTATGCAGTTATTGGGTTGATCTGATGGCGATAGCGGGAGTCACCTGTGATGGAATATAAAGGATATATTGGCAAGGTAGAATTCGCTGACAATGCTGGCATTTTTCATGGCGAAGTGATCAACACCCGTGATGTGATCACCTTTCAGAGCGAAAGTATACAAGCGATCCAAGATTCAATTGAGGATTATTGGTAATTTTGCGCAGAGCGGAATGAATATCCGGAGATAGCGGACGCAAAACCGCGTCATTCCCAATCTACCTCCCTACCTGGTGAGCGGTCGCGCACATCTGCGTAAATCTTGTCAATGTCGAGATCGAGGCCCGCGAGGTCGAGACGTTTGCGAAAGGCCAAATACGCTTCCCAAAAGTCAATTTTACCCTTTTGTAGATGTTCATACCCGCCCGGCGAAAGAAGAACAGCGACAGGTTTGCCCCGCCTTGTAATTTGAATGACAGATTCATGTTCTAGAGCGCCTATAAGTTCTGTAAAATGATTTTTGGCTTCAGTAATTGAATAACTTTTTGACATAACAATAATCTCCCCTTGTAGATGGCTAGCTGGACGGCTATTATAATCTGTGTTTATACAATTATCAATGTAAACTGATTTCTAGGAAAGAAGGAACCAACAATGCAAAAAATTCCACTCGCCATTGTCGGCTGCGGCGGCATGGGCCATCGCCACATGTACGGCCTATCCGAATTGAACCGGGTTGGGCTGAATCGCTTCGAATTGATCGGCGCGTGTGACCCCGTGCGCGACAATGCTGAATCGCTGGCCGACCAAGCCTTAGAACACTTTGGCAAGCGCCCGACCGTGGTCAGTAAAATTGAAGAACTGGCACCGTTAGGGGTGGCTGCGGTAGACATCACGACCACGCCGCGTTTTCATCACTCATTGGCCTTACAAGCCTTGGGCCACAACATGCACATGATGATCGAAAAACCGGTTGGCTTGACGGTAAAAGCCTCGAACCTCATCAAAAACGCCGCCAACGCCAATGGCCTGGTCGTCAGCGTGGCCGAAAATTATCGTCGCGACCCGATCAACCGATTGATCAGAGCCTTGATCGAAGCGGACGTTATCGGCCAGCCACGCCTGATGATCCACAACACGGTGGGTGGCAACAACAAAATGCTCATTTCGGTCTGGCGGCACATGAAAGACCAAAGCGGCGTCCTGCTCGATGTCGGCGTCCACTTTGCGGACATTATGGAATATTTCCTCGGCCCGATTACGAGTCTCTACGCCCAAACCCGCACGCACGAACCGATCCGCCACAACCCCGTGGCCGAGGGTGCCAAAGCGTCTGCACCGAACCCGATTTATGAGAAATTCCAACGCGCGATGCCGGCCCGCTTCGCGGTGACGGCGGAAGACGCCTGTTATGCGACGATCAACTTTGCCAATGGTGCGGTCGGCCAGTATATTGAAGATCATTCTGGCTGGGGCCAGGGCATCTGGTCGCGCCAGATTCACGGCTCCAAAGGTTCGTTGGATATGCCCAATGACCGTAGCGGGCATGTAACTACGCTGTATCGCGTCGGCCAGGAAACGATCAACGATGGACGCCTGCTCGATCTCGTGCCAGATTTTCACCTGGATAAGGCGACGGCCACGCTCTTTGGCGGCGACCGCCTCTGGCGCTATGAATTCCCCTTTGAACAGAC
>JBBRVA010000718.1:0-4576 GCA_038247295.1 Caldilineales bacterium
CAGTGCAAATGGAGCTTGAAACCGGCCGTACGCAGCAAACCTAATGCTTCGCGCACCGCCGCCACATCGTGACCACGCGCGTTGAGCGCCAATATCTCATCATCTAAACTTTGCACGCCGATCTGCACCTTGGTGACGCCCAGCTTGCGCAAATGGCGAATCTCTTGCGCGTTGATCCAGTCCGGCCGCGTCTCGACGACCAGCCCCACATTGCGATGGGTGGCGGTGATATTATATTCCTGCGCTTCTTGCAAGGAACGTGAAGCGACATAGTCGGGATTGCCCGCTGCATTCATGGCGTCGAAGCAGCGCTGCACAAACCATTCGCGATAATCCTTGCTGTATGCGCTCCAAGTGCCGCCCAAAATCAGCAACTCGATCTTGTCGGTGGCGTGGCCGATGCTCTCGAAGGCTTGAATGCGCCCTAGCGTTTGGCGATAGGGGTCGAAGCCGTCGCGTTCGGCGCGTTGGCAGCCCGGCTCGTCAAAGATATAGCTCTTGGGCCTGCGCCAATCATCCGGGCAAAAGATGCACTTGCCAGGGCAGCCGGCGGGCGCAGTCAACACAGTGACCGGCGCGACACCGCTCTGCGTGCGCATCGGTTTCATGCGGATACGCTGTTCGAGCAGCGGGTCTGGCTCCAGATCGCCCTCGGCCACCAGATGGCGGTAGCCGGCGATCAGGTTTGCTTTGGAGTAAAGCCCTTTGCCCTCTTTGGGAAAGCGGGATAAAATAGGCGTCAAGGTTTTGCGGGTATCCCAATCCGCCTCTGGCACCTGGCCGATCAGGCGAAAGAGCGCATACAGCGCGGCGCTGTGCTGCGCTGGGTCGAAATTATTGTGTTTGAGCTGCCAGCCTTCGTTCTTTGCCAGAACGTCGGCGGGGATTTCTTCCAGGGTTAGAATACGTTTCATGTGGATAGTATACCACAAATCGTAACCCAAATAATAAAAGCCCTGTGCAGACCAACTTTCTGCCTAGGGCTGGCGATTATGCACCCATGTGCTCCCCATGTGCTCAATGTCGAGTTTATTTGGGCTTGGAGAACCCTTTGTTGATCAACGCCGTCAAGTGATCGACGCCAGCTTGGAGGATATTAACGCGCTTTTCCAGGCTGGCGACGTTGGTTTGCAGTGCAACGCGTCCGGCATTAGCCGCGGCCTGGGCTTCATACAGTTTGCCAATATGCTGCAAGGCATGGCCGAATGCCATTTCCATATCCATGCGGCCATTGGCATAGTCGGCCATTACTTTGCTGTAGTCATAGGTGCTCATGGGCTGATTGCTTCTTTCGTTTGTTTCTTCAAGGTTATTTGTTGATTAGACAGGGTAAACCAAGTTTTGCTCCCAATTGAGAGCATTTTAACATAACTTATATCCCATGTCAAGACAACGCAATCAATCAAACCTTAAAATTTTGCGAACTTATAGCAAAGGGATGCACGTATGCAAAGATTTGGGGAGAAATTACGCACATTGCGCAAACGACGCGGGATGACGCTGCGCGAACTGGCAAGCGCGCTGGCTACCAGTTCTGGTTACATATCTGGTTTGGAGAGCGGGCACAGAAAGCCATCGCTTGAACTGGGGGAGCGGATCGCCGAATTGTTTAACGTTTCGCTGGATCAACTGGCGAAGGATAGTTTAGAGCTCGATGCAGGATGATGACTTCTACGACCCAACAACGCTTACTCGCCCTCAATCGCGCCTTTTATGCCGCCGTTGCGGATGAATTTGATCGCACACGGGCTGGTTTGCCCGCTGGATGGGCAACCGTGTTCAAGCACATGCCACAGGTCAGCGCCGGTGTACCGATGACAGTGTTAGATGCCGGGTGTGGCAATGGGCGATTTGCGCGCGCGCTGGATGGGTTGGGCATCCCCTTTTGTTACGCAGGGCTAGATGTTGATGCCGCGCTGTTGGCGCGCGCGGCGCAGAACACGGGCGAGTTGATACATGGAACTGTTCGCTTTGTACCGGCGGATCTGGCCGAACCAGGCTGGTCGAACAACATCGCTGCACAGCCCCCCGCGTTTGATCTGATAGCCTGTTTTGCCATGTTACACCACCTGCCCGGCTACACGTTGCGCTTGCAAGTGGTGAAAGAACTGGCATCATTGCTGGCGGTGGGCGGTCGGCTTGTTTTTTCTCACTGGCAATTTCTCACCAGTGCGCGTTTTGTGCAAAAACAGATCGCATGGCAGACAGTCGGCTTGGCTGATGCGGATGTCGAACCGGGGGATGCCTTGTTGCCCTGGCAACAAGGCGGCTACGCCGTGCGTTATGTCCACCAAATCGATGAAGAGGAAATGGCGAGGTTGGCCCACGCAGCGGGGCTGACGGTGGTTGAAACATTTTACGCCGATGGCAAAGAGGGCAATTTGAATCTCTATACAGTCCTCGTCACCGCGCCGGCCTAAGGGAAATTCTTCTTGATCAATTGACAAGTAGCCTGTTTTCTAGCTTGCCACCGCTGTTACCGATTGGAACAGCGTGCTCGTCTTGATCTGCAACCCGGCCAACACCTTCGATTCAACCATTTCATCGTTCGTATACTGGCCCAGCAGGGCATATTCGCCGTTGGATAACGTATACACTTCCACCAGGCGCGCCTTGGGGTCGGCCAGCCAGTATTCGGGGACGCCGGTTCTTTCGTAAACATCGAACTTGATGTGGCGATCCAGCCGAATTGAACCGGGCGAGATCACCTCCACGATCAAGTCGGGCGCGCCGGCGAAGAATTGCGCGCCGGGCGGCGGCTGACGTTCGCTGCGAATGAATAGCACGTCCGGTTGTACGGGTTTGGTGGTTTCTGAGAGATGGACTTCAAGTGGCGAGGTATAAACTTGACCCAGCGCGCTTTCTCGTACAAATAATTTAAGCTGAAAGTGAATTTCTGAAACAGTAAATTGGTGTTCGATGCTGGGTGCATTTGCCACGTAGAGCACTCCTTCAATGATTTCGTAGCGCTTGCCATCATCTGGCAGACGCAGGTAGTCGGCATAGCGCCACTCGCCTTGGGCGGGCCAACCGTTCTGCTCCGTCAATGCTGGGGTGCCGGTTTGCAACAAAGTTTGTGTTGTCATCGGTTGTCTCCTTCTGAATCTACAAATAGCTGCTGACCAGTCTAGCATCGCTCTCTACATTGGTCAAACAACCTGGTAGGAGGTGTTGCGTTCCCACTTTTGGGGCAAATAGAATCCGTGCTTTGCGTCGCAGCATTTTTGCGTTACAATCCTATCTTCTCAACTAGAGTGTCAACTATTTTTCAAACGAGGCCACCTGTGAGTCATTCTGAAAATCGCACCCAGCCGTTAATCGAAGCATTCGTGCGCCACTTTGCCACCCAGCCTACGCATGTTGCAATTGGCCCCGGGCGCGTTAACCTGATCGGCGAGCACACCGATTATAACGATGGCTTTGTCTTGCCCGTAGCACTGAAGCGTGATGTGCGTATTGTAATGCGCGCGCGACCCGACAACCATGTCCGGCTCTATTCGTTGGAATATGACGAGTGGTTTGAGTTTGATCTGGACAAACTGGCTTACAACGATCAGATCCTCTGGAGCAACTATGTGCAGGGCATTGCCTGGTCGCTGCAAGAATCTGGATTAACCTTGACCGGTATCGATGGCCTGATCAGCGGCAACGTACCGCGCGGCAGCGGCCTCAGCAGTTCGGCGGCATTGGAAGTGGCCGCAGCCAAGGCTTTTTTGACCGCCAGCGGCCAGCCCGATGCGCTCCCCGGCCCACAACTGGCCAAAGCGGCGCAACGGGCGGAAAACCAATTTGTCGGCGTCAACAGTGGGATTATGGACCAGTTTATCAGCGTGTTAGGGGTGGAGAACCACGCCTTGTTTATCGACTGCCGCAGCCTGGACTACCAGTTGGTGCCTTTTCCGGAAAACGGCGCGCTGGTGATTGGCAACACGAAGGCCAGCCGCACCTTGGCTGGCAGCGCCTACAACCAGCGCCGCCAGGAATGCGAAACCGGCGTAGCCCTGCTCCAGCCTGTATTGCCCGGCATCCGTGCGTTACGCGATGTGAGCAGCGCCCAACTGGAAGAACACAAAGCGTTGCTTCCCGCCATCGTCTACCGGCGCTGTCGCCATGTGGTGGGCGAAAACGAACGCGTGTTGCAGACTGTCGCCGCCCTGGCGCGCAACGATCTGGTTGAAGTGGGGCGTCTGATGAATGCCAGCCACGACAGTTTGCGCAACGATTATGAGGTGAGCAGCAGCGCGCTGGATGTGATGGTAGAGGCAATGCGCAGCGCGCCGGGCTGTTACGGGGCACGTCTAACCGGTGCCGGTTTTGGCGGCTGTGCCGTCGCCCTGGTCGAACCCAGTGCGCAACAGGCTATTGCCGATATAATTTACGAAAAATATCCCAAAGTGACCAATATCTGGCCAGAAGTCTACACGACGCGGGCGAGTGCAGGGGCGCGGGTAGAGACGTTATGATAGTAGGACAGTAAGTCAGTAGGACAGTAAGTCAGTAGGACAGTAAGTCAGTAAGACAGTAGGACAGTAAGACAGTAAGACAGTAAGACAGTAGCACATAAATTCAGAAGTAC
>JBBRVA010000719.1:0-4576 GCA_038247295.1 Caldilineales bacterium
CCCCAACCAGAGAAGATGATTTCTGCCTCGCGCAGGACGGCTGGGTTTGCCTGGATCGATTGCGCAGTTTGGGGCGGCGCATAAAGATTGACCAGTTGCTCAATCTCCACCCGTTCCGCTGGCCCATAGATTTTGGGATACGCATCGGCATTGAGCAGAAAGAGCGCTTTGGGTCGGTTGGAAGCGAGCATAGATAGCGAGCCCTTACGGATTAGTGATTTAATCACTGGGAGAGTAGAGGTTGGAGATTTGGCGTAATCTCCAATCTCTACTCTCCCCTATAGACATTATAGCGATGTAACTACCAACAAGCCACCCCACCCTAACCCTCACTGCCATTAAGTTAAGGCATTGTAGGTGCGGTTTTTAACCGCACAATCTCGGTTAGACCACCTATGTGCGGTTAAAAACCGCACCTACAATGCAACGATTTTTTCTTAACTTAATGGCAGTGAGGATTAGGGTGGGGGTAGTAGTTACCGATTGGCGGCCAATTCACGCACACCCGCCACCGCTTTGGTCATGGCTTCGGCATAGACAAAGAAATCACCGCTGTATGAGATCACATCAAAGCCCATCGCCATCCATTCCTGAGCCTGGGCCAAACTGCCCGGCTGAATGCCCGCACCCAGCCCATATTTGCGACAAGTATCGACCACCAACTTCATGGCGTCTAAAAATTGTGGGTGTTGAAACTGGCCAGGGATGCCTTGCGAATTGGTCAAGTCAAAATGGCCGATCCAGAGCACATCAACGCCGGGGGTAGAGGCAATCGCCTCCAAATTTTCCAGCCCTTCGACGCTCTCGATCTGGCAGATGATCGTCGTGTTCTCGTTGGCATAGGGCATGAATTCGGCCGGTTTCACCGCTTTGAAGTCATTCTGCGCGTTGCCAAAGATGCAGCCGCGTTTGCCCAACGGTAAATATTTGGCCGCATCGACAATCGCGCGCGCTTCGGCGCCCGTTTTGACATTCGGAATCATGATGCCCAGCGCACCCAGGTCTAGCGTGCGGGCGATGAAATGATAATCGACTTGGGGGATGCGCACAAAGGGGGCGATCGGCGTGGCCTTGAACCAGGCCATCAGGTCGGCCAGGTCCGCTGTGCTAAAGGCCGAGTGCTCGGTGTCGATGATGGCAAAATCTACACCGGCTGCGTCCAAAAGTTTGGCAATGCCGCGCGTGCCGAACTCCAAAACCATGTGCCCGACCGGGACTTTGCCCTCGGCGCGTACCTCGCGAAAGCGATTCGATTTCATACAGCGTCCTTTTCAAAAAGTGGAGCGTGGAAAAATGATCATCAGTGGACCCGTTTATAACATAAAATCACGCAACGCGCATCTTTTATTTGCTAGACATGATCGGGTTTAAGCAACGAGTGAATTTAACCTTCTGCTGATTTTGCGCGCAAGCGTGCCAACTTGGCCTGAAAACTGGCCCGCTCTAATACGGCCTTGTTAACCGTATCCTTGGGCGGCTCGCCGCGCAGTACACTTAAAATATTCTGACAGGCTGTGGCACCTGTATCGTGGTACAACTCGTCGTTCCAAGCCAGGGCATGCGGCGCAAGGATCACATTGTCCAACTCTGTCAGCGGGTGATCGGCTGGCAACGGCTCGGCCTCGAAGACATCTAGACCGGCGCCAGCAATTTGTCCGCTTTGCAAGGCGGTGAGCAGCGCACCCTGGTTAACAATCGGCCCACGCGCCGTGTTGATCAAATAGGCTGTTGGCTTCATCAAGCCCAGCAACTGATGATCGACCAGGCCGCGGGTTTCACCGTTGAGCGGACAGTTGAGCGCAATGAAGTCGGACGTGCGAAAAAGGGTTGGCAAATCTACCATCTCTACGCCCAAAGCGGTGGCCTGTGCTTGGTTGGCATACGGATCGGCTGCTAATTTGTGCGCCAGGCCAAATGGCTCCAACAGACGGAACATCTCCGAACCGATATTACCTAGCCCCACCGAACCGAGCGTTTTGCCGCGCAAACCAACACTCGGCACGGCCGATCGCTCGTGCCAGCGGCCCTGGCGCACCAACCGATCTTTCTCGAATAGGCGCATACTCAATGCGTGCAACAGGGTTACAATCGCCTCGGCCACCGGGCGGCGTACGGCATCAGTCGTAATCGCGAGCAGTACATCGGCGGCGGTGCAGGCCGGCACGTCGATCAGGTCGTAGCCCACGCCCCAGCGTGAGATGACGGCAAGCCGGTTGTTGCCGACAAAGGAAGCCGCTGTGAAGCGCGGCGCGAAGGCCAGCACGCCATCAAAATTGGCAATATCGGACGGTTGCACAATTTTGCCGCGCTCGTCCTGACCGCTGGGCTCGAAAAATGTATAGCTGACCGTGGGCAATGGGTCGATCATGGCTTGCAAGATCGGCTCAATGCGGCCTGGGATGCCAGTTTTAAAATCGGCTGTTACACCGATGTGAAAGTGTTCTGTCATAGTTCATGCCTTCGATGATGTGCGCGTACCACTTCAGTCTTTGGGGATAGAGGGCGTATGGCGTGTCTACCTGTCTACCTATTTACCTATCTATCTATCTACCTTCCTTCGTCAACACCAATAGCCAATCTTCGGCATCCGGCGTCTCGAAGCGCGCCGCTTGATTAGGCTGCACCGGCCCGATAGCTGTGCGTTCCCCAGTGCGCGGATTAAACCAGGTTGCCGTCAGGTTGGGTTGTAGGGTAGAGGTGCGGATCGTCACCGGCCCGCCTTGCGGGATGTAGGCCACGGCCAGATCACCCCTTTCTGATTGCGCCGCCAGAATTGTGCGGCCCACGTCTGTTTGGCCCGGTTGATTGGCTACCAAGACCGGCGTAGGACGCAGTCGCCACCATTCTAAATTGCTAAATAGCTCGGCTAAGTGCGCCATCTGTTGAGCGGCGGGCATGGTCAGCGCCTTGCGCCAGGGCAAAGGTACACCCGAATTGGGATGGTCGACCGAGGGCGCGCGGCCGTCGTCCCAACCCCACACGCCGTGCCCGCCGTAGGTGACGCCAGCCGTGGGCGCATTGAGCAAACTCCAATACATCGCGCGGCGCACCGAAACTGGACTATGCGGTTGGCGCGATTGATAGGCCAGGTGGTTTTCGTAGGCAGGCTCCACATTGATCTGCAAGAGCCGCGGTTCGACAGTCCACTCGCGTGCCGGTGGACCATCCACGATCCAGCGCAAGGTTTCGTCGCTATCGCCGTGACCACTTTGATAACCTAAGATATCGAGCCAGGGTTCGTGGCGAAATTCTTCGGCCGGCCACTGCTGGCCGCCACAATGCATGATCACCGGCGCATGCGGTTGATCGCCAAAGACGGCGCGCCCAATCCGCCGCCAGCGTTCGGCATAACTGCCTACATATTTGCCGTCGCCAGCCAAAATCCAGACCACCGGATAGGCACTCCAGCGCGCCACCATATAGCGCGCCAACAAAATCGCCTGATCTTCAGACAGCCCAAAGCCTGGATCGATGGTTGGATTGGCCCCGGCGCCAATCGCCCAGAGCAAAACCGGTGAACTAAGCAAGCCAGCGCGCGCAATCGCCTTGACTTGCCGATCCATACGTTGGAAGAAACTGGGGTTGATACGGATCTGCTCTTTGCCGCTAAAGGCCATTTGCGCTTCGATGTCACCCTCCGGGGCCGCGCGCCACTGCGTCGCCACCCATTGGACCACACTAAAGCGCTGGCGTTGGCGTTCCTGCAAATAGTGCGCCCACTCGTCATCGGTGGCGCGCAGGGGGCCATTCCAGGCCGTGTCGGCCAGCCAGAAAAAGGGCGTGCCGTCTGTATGTTCCAAGTGGCGTTTATTAGCCGCCAAGCGGACTGGCCCATGGCGTTCAAAAGGGGTTTCGCCGCTGGCCATGCGGCAGACAAAGCCCGCCGTCGCCGACTGAACCACTTCACCGTTAGTCTTGAGCAGAAAAAGCTCAACTTGCCAATCGCCAACTTCGTCGGGGGCAAAGCGGATCTTCCAGGTCGCGCCGCCATCCCAAAAGCCCTCTACCTCGCGCTCCTGTTTTGTGGGTGTGATTACATGGGCTACGAGGCGCGCTTCTTGCAGCGGATTTTGAAAACGTGTCGTACTCTCCAGGTTTAATTCGACCCGCGCCCAGCGCGGGATCGTAGTCCTGTGTGCAGATGGTGCAGCCATACCTACTCCCTGATTACAAAATCGTAACGATTCAGCCCTGATGTAGCCACCTTGCTCTGTACACCGATTTGAAAAATCGGTGTACAATCACCCGCGGCCCAAGTAAGCCTGTTGTACCGGCAGAACAATCGCCTCTAACAAATTGACATGCGGCGGCAGAGTCGCCATTGTCAACGCGGTCATGGCCAGTTCATCGACTGTCATCATTGGCTCTTGATCGGCGGCGGAACTGTTTGCGGCGCGCCGTTCGGTTAGTGTGTTGCCGGGGTGTAAACAACTGACCACGACCCCAAAGTCGCGCCCTTCCAGGGCCGCGGCCTTGGTCATGCCTACCAGGCCATGTTTCGTGGTGGTATAAGGCACCGAATTCATACGCGCCATCTGCGCCGAGATGCTGCCAATGTTGATAATGCGTCCGCTGC
>JBBRVA010000720.1:0-4566 GCA_038247295.1 Caldilineales bacterium
GGATCTCTTCACGCTGTATAACATTCAGCGCATAGGCTAAGTCTTTTGAAATTTCATCCGTAATCGCCGCAATTTTCATGTTTTATTTGTTCCCTTTCCTCATGCACGGTCCATTCCATCGACCAACCTTTAGTCGCTCATCGCTACTGACGCGCCACGCCAGCAGCGATCTTACGACTTACCATTTACCGCCCACTAAGACCAGATAACTGAATGCCGCGAATAAAATACTTTTGCGCGCTAAAGAAAAGCAGCAGCACCGGTAAGACTTGGAGCAACGAGATAGCCATCAGGTAGTTGACCCGCTGGCTGCGAATATTCTGAAACGTGCGCAGCGCCAGGGCAATCGTATATTTTTCCATGCTATTGATATAGATCAACGGGTCCAGAAATTCATTCCAATGGCCCAAAACTTGAAAAATAGTGACCGTTGCCAGGGCGGAACCGGACAAGGGTAGGATAACCGACCAGAAAATCTGCAAGCTCGATGCACCGTCCATGCGCGCCGCTTCGTCTAGCTCACGCGGAATATTCATAAAAAACTGGCGCAGTAAAAAGATACTGAAAGCCGTGCCACCAAACCAGTAAGGGACAATCAAAGGTAAAAATGTATCGAGCCAGCCCAGATAACGAAAGATCAAAAAACGCGGGATCAGCGTTACCGCGCCCGGCAACATCATGGTTGAAATCACGAGCAGGAACATAAAATTACGCGCCGGAAAACGTAGCCGAGCAAAGGCAAAAGCCGCTAGTGACGAAGTGAGCACCGTGCCGAGCGTTGCATTAAAGGTGATCACCAACGTGTTAACGACATAGACATAGAAGGGCACGGGCAGCGCATTCATGGCTTCCAGGTAATTGCGCCACCAGATCGGCTCTGGAATCCACACCGGCGGGAAGACCCATTCCTGACCAGACTTTTTCAAGGAAGTCGAGAGCATCCAGAGCAGGGGGATGAGCATAACCACAGAACCAACGAAGAGCAGCGCATGGCCGATCAGGCTCGGCGCCAGCCGGCGCAGACGGTCGATCTGCGTCTGATTGGCAGCGGCGACCGGCGACCGTGTCAGTGAGCGCGGTTCGGTAGTCGGGGTCATCTCAGGCTGCCTCCTCAACTTCGTAGTAGACCAGACGCCGAGCCAATCCGAACTGGAGCATTGTCAGGGCCAAAACAATCAGCAGCAACACCCAGGCCAGCGCCGAAGCGTAACCCATCTTGAAGTAGTCGAAGCCATTGCGCCACAGGTAAAGCACATAGAAAAGCGTGGCGTTTTGCGGCCCGCCTTGGGTAGCAATATAGGCGGTGGTAAAAACCTGAAACGAGCCGATGATGCCAATCACCAAGTTAAAGAAGAGGGTAGGGCTGAGCATGGGCAGGGTGATGCTCCAGAAGCGCCGCCACTCATTGGCGCCATCGATACTAGCCGCTTCGTATAGTGTTTGTGAGATACCCTGTAAGCCAGCTAGAAAGATGATCATTTGGCTGCCAATCCCCCACAGCCCCATCAGAATTAAAGATGGTTTGGCTAAATTGACATCAAATAACCATTTTTGTGGTGGTAACCCCACCGCTTGCAAAAAGTAGTTGGCAAGCCCAAAATCGGGGCTAAAGATCCAAACCCAAAGTAGTGCGTTGGCTACGGCTGGCGTTAGCGAAGGCAGAAAAAAGATCGTACGGTAGAACGTGATGCCGCGCAGATGTAAATTCAAGATCAATGCCATCAGCAGCGCGGCAACCAGGTAGATCGGGACGCCGATAAAGGTGTAATAGGCCGTATTATAAAGCGACAGCCGGAAGAGCGGATCGGTGGCCATCTGCCGGAAATTGGTTAGACCCACCCAGGTTGGTGGCGTGAGAATCTCCCAATCCAAGAAACTGATCACCGCTGAGCCAATCATGGGGCCCGCAGTGAAAAAGAGAAAGCCCAGCAACCAAGGTGTAATGAAGAGCCAACCATCGACGGCTTCACGCCACAGCAGGCTCCGTTTTTTGAAACTACGACGCTGGAGAGATTGCTGCACGCCTCACCGCCTTCCTGAATGACAAGATGAGAGGATGACAGGATGAGAGGATGAGAGGATGACAAGATGACAAACGGATTTACCCATGTCATCCCTTCATCTTGTCATCCTCTCATCCTGTCAGAATTATGCGCCGACACAATTGCCCTTGGCAATGCAATCCTGCAACAATTGTGTGATCGGTGCCTTGACCTGTTGTGCCATTTGTTCTGCTGTGCTGGTGCCAGCCAAAACGGCGTCCCAGGCGGGTGCGAGAATATCGTTCATCTCCGCAAAGATGGCCGTGTCGGGATGGGGCTTGACATGGCTTTCCAGCGCTTCGACAAAGAGATTCCAGTGTACATGCGCCGGCTCTTGTTTGAGAAAAACATCCGACATCAGCACTTCCTTGCGGCTGACCGACAGACCGGCTTGCACCAGGATCGATAAAACTTCGGGCTTGCTCAAAAATTCGATGAATTCCCAACTCTCTTGCGGGTGGCTGCTGCCTTGCCATATGCCCCACGCGTCCAGTGGATTGCGCACAAAGGTGCCGGCTTCCCCCATCGGTTGGGGCGCCACATTCCAATTTAATCCTTCTTGCGCCTTCATATCGATCGCCCACCAAGTGCCCTTTTGGGCAATTGCCCCGCGCCGGCCGAAGAACATCGCGCTGTTGCCGCCTTGGATCACCTGGTCGGCTGCGGGCCATACTTGATGCTGCAAGATCAGATCAGCAGACCATTGCAAGGCCTCGATCGTTTCGGGCATGTCAATCACACATTCAGTCTTTTCCTCGTTGAGCAGTTGCCCACCATTGCTCCAGATCCAATTAAGTTGATACGGCCAGCCACGTTCACCCGCCCAGCCGAACTGCCGCTCCGCGCCTTCGCCTTGGGTCAACTGCGTTGCCGTCGTTAGGAAATTCTCCCAAGTCCAGTTTGGATCATCAAATGTCGAAGGTGGATAGGCAACACCGGCCGCATCAAATAGATCGACGTTGTACCAAAGCATGGCCGGCGAGTTGTCGAATGGGGCGAGGTACATTTTGCCGTTCCAGAACATCTCCTGCCAATCATCGGCAAAGTAGGCTGGCTCGGTCACAATTTGTGAGCTGGCGACAAAATCGTCGAGTGGGGTAAAAAAGCCGCGTGCCGAAAAACCGTACATGTACTTGGTTTCAAAACAGTAGGTATCTGCACCTACCGCACCCGCCGCTTGTGCCATGACCTTCTCATAGCCTTCGGCGATATCCTCGTAGGCGACCTGGATGCGCGCTTGAGATTCGTTAAACTGATTGATGGCTTCCATCCACGGTTCGGATAGAAAGCCGCCCCAGCCAACGGTGCTATAGCGGAGTGTTATACTCTCCGACGCAGGTCCAGACGCCGCGCTATCCTGCGTCGGTTGGCTGGGCGCAGGGATGCAGGCGGCAACAAGGGTTGCACCAGCCGTTGCGCCTACGGCTAAACGCAAGAAAGCACGGCGGGAGATGCCTTTGGTCAAGCCATGCGGATTGTTTTGAAACATGCTCTTTCCTCCTCTATGTGGGTAAGGATTAACATATCAAACAGATGGCGATATACAATGATCGTAAGTTTATGCAGATAAATTGGGAAAAATAGCGTTTGACGCGGCTATGTTGTTGTGATAGTGGAGCAGAGCAACCCCCAGCCAACAAGGCTATTTTACGGACAACAAAGGGACGTAAACCGGACAATGGAAGCCTTTATAGCGTTTGAACAACAAGTGCGTGAAGCGTTGGCGCATTTGTACGATCCAAATTTCCAGCCAGCCGAGCTATTTTGTATTACCCTAGGCTGCGATCAACAGGATAAATTTTACGCGGTGAAAAGAGCTTTGCACGGTGCAATCGAGACCCTAAAGCCAGTACAAGCGACACCCCCTGGCGCCCGTAGCCGTCGTTTGTACGATACGAGTAGGCCTGAAGCTGCGAACCAGGTCGCAGCGATCGGAATCAGCAGCGTAACGCTGCCGACTGCGCACCAGCGGCCAACATTCAATCGCCAGTCGGTTGCAAGCCAGATGCCGACCGCAAGCGTGTCCAACACAAGCGCAAAAAGCAATACATGTAATCGCTGTGGAGCTTGGTCAGCCAAAGGCAACAAGAGCAAGCCCGCCATGACCAGCGCGATGCTTACTACTTTGGGTGAAAGGCGAAGATCGCCGTACTCCGCATTGTCCACCCCTAAGGTAGCCCGTATCGTCCGCGTGAAGCCATTTGAAACGATGCCTTGGAACATGGAGAAACCTCTTTTTTACTCTTGCTCGCCATTTGCAAATCAACACTACTTTATCGGCAGGTTTTACTAGCCCACATTTTGCCACTTGACAACAAATAAGTCCATGTTATAATAATGCAAGATAAGTATAGTTATGACTCAATTTTTATTTTTACTATTTATCATAAAATATTTCCATCAATTTGCCTTAGTTTCGCCTTGCAGTGCGCAGTAAGGTTTATTTTATGCCCAAAGGAATAAGAACCCCTATCATCAACGGCCAAAAGCAATGCCAGCGATGCGGGCAAGAAAAGCCGCTCAA
>JBBRVA010000721.1:0-4559 GCA_038247295.1 Caldilineales bacterium
GGATATCGAACGACCAGATATCGCCCAAGCCACCGTTGTCCCCCGTGAGCGCGGTGGAGGCCATGCCGGCAAAGCGATAGCTATCCTGGCGATCGGCAGTGGCCGCCGTGGCCGCAATGAAGCGCGGGGCTTTACCACCGGCAAAGCTGCCCAGCGCCGTTTCGGTCGTCGCTGGATCCCACACCCAGGGGGCGCCCGTTGCCCCGGCCAGACGTGTGCGCGCCGTGCTGGTCAAGCCAATCTCCCCCGTGGCGTTGGCGGCCACGGTCAGCAGCGCCGCTTGCTCAACCGTCTGCGTCGTGTTGAAGGTGTTTGGATCAAAGCCAAGCGCGGCGGGCGCAGGCGCACCGAGGATCGCCGCCGGTGCGCTCACATCGAGTACGCCGGGGGCCATCGCTACACTGGCTACGACCGTGGTTGTGTAACGCACACTGGCGCCAGGGCGCACATAACCATCGCTGTCATCAGTTTTTGTGTAGACAGCCAGCGGTGCTGCATTGGGCACATTGGGGTGGTAGGGTCGATTTTCACTGTCGATGCGGTTGGCCGGGTTGGCATCCAGCGCCAGTTGCCGTTCGGCCTGGTCGCTGATGCTGTCGGCATCGCTGTCGCCTTGGTTGGGGTTGGAGGTGACGCGCAAAGTGAAGCTCGTCGCGCCGTTGATTGTCACGTCCCAGCCATCGTGTTCTTGTTTGTCAGTCAGGCCATCGTTATCAGTGTCGGCAATGCCGGGGTTGGAGCCGAACGCCATCTCGTCTTTGTCGCTCAGACCGTCATTGTCGCTGTCGGCCAAGATCGGCGAAATGGCGAGGCCGGCCTGGCGTCGTTCCAACTCGAACGCGTCGCTAAGGCCATCGTTGTCAGTATCCACCCGACTGTCATCGGGGTCAATACCGTTGAAGGTGCTGCCCAGCAGGCCATCGCCGTCGGCGTCGGGCAGGGCCGGGAAACGAACATCCCAGTCCAATCCATACGCCCCATTGGCGCGACCACCCAGGGTCATCAAGCCGTCGAGTGTGGCGGGGAAAACATCAAATTTGAGGCTGTTGATCGGCGTCGAGTTATTGCCCACCAACCCATCGTTGCGCCGGTAGCAGATCGGAATGATCGGGGGAATAAAGGGCGGGGCTAAATTGGGAATCCCCCAGCATTCATAGGCGACCACGGCGTAGCCCATGTTGAGTTGGAAGGCGGCCGCCTGATTCAGCCCCACTTGCAGTGGGATGCCACTGACAGGCGTGGGGTTGGTGAAATTATGGACACGATACATGGGTGTCTGCACAAATTTGTGATCTTCGGCGAGGCCCACCCACACGTTGCGCATGGACCCGCCCTCCGCATTGATCGTTTCGGGCTGCGTTGTGAGGCTATAGCGGAAGGTGTTATTGCGCAAACTGTCGGATGAATAGAGCCAGAGATAGGGATAGATGTAAAGCCCATTGGCCGGGTCTGGATCTTTGTGGACAACGGTTGTCGTGATAGGTAGGCCAATGCGGATCGTCTGCCCCGCCACATAGCCTTTGCTAGGGTCAGCCAGTTGCACATCGGGCGCGCCGGTCACGACGAGATCACTGCGCCCCGTGTCGACCATCAGGTCGAAGTTGTAGAAAAGATAGGCCAGCACTTTAACCGCCGATGTGCCCAGGCTGAAGCAGGCCCCGCCCAGGCCAGGCACGGTGCGTAATTCGTCTACCCCCAGTTCGCAGATTGCGATCAGGATCGCGTCGATCGCGGCGACAATGGCGACGATGATTGTGCCGATCAGGGTAAAGGAGAAGATAAAGAGAAAGATCAGAAAGACCGTGGTCGCAATTGCTTCGGCAAAGGCGCGGTTGAAACCGGGGCTAAAGGCGCTGACCTTGTTCTCGACCATGCTGTAGATAAAGAAGCCCCAAGTAATGCCGGCCGCAATAATCGTACCGACCACGGCGACTTTGCTGGCTGCCACATTCATCACTGAGAGCGCGCCAAACGACTGGCCGGCCGCTTTGGCGGAGTTGATCCACTGCACCGCGCCGACAATCGGCAGCACCGTGCTAAAGACGAGGCCGAGCGCATCGGTGAGGATGCGGATCGTAATCTTCGCGCCCAGGTTGGCCTGCGGATCGGACGAGAACTTGGCCTCGCCCAGGAAGACCGCACCGGTGACGATGCCACCAATCGCGACCACGGCGCCAGCGACGATGGCGGTGCCGACCAACCGGTTGATGTGGCCACCGCTGCGAAAGGCGCGCAGGATGGCGATGGCGTCGCCGCCCAACTGTGCTACCGCGCCGCTGCGCAGGGCCTGCAATTGGTTGCCCAGGTGTTTGAGCAGGGCGGTTTTGTTGACATAGCGCGCCGTAAGCGCTTCGCTGAGCACATATTTCACCGCAATCGCGCCCAGTGTTACACCCTTGCGCACATCCGCTTCGGTCTGTGCATCAGTTTTAAGCGAATAGCGGCTAGAGACAACGCGTGTGTCTTGCGCGACAATGCGCGAGACGCCGTTGATCAATGTCAAAAAATAGAGTTGGGTAGTCGCCAGCCGGCCCTCGGCCACGTCGGCGTCAACTGGATCCTCGCTGATGGCGCCGGCCCGATAACGCGCGTCCAGTTCGTTCCAGTACATATCGGTGGCGCAGGCGGACCAAACGGGCGTCGCCGCGTTGGGGGCACAGAAAGGCGTCCACTTGAGGCTAGCCAGTACGTTGACTGGCTCGGCGGGTTGGCCGCCCGGGGCAAAATCGAAGACAAGCGCGCCATTGGTGGCGGTGACATAATTGCCGCTGCGGCGCGTGCTGTCGAGGTCCAATCCACGGCTTTTGTGCTCCTGCGCCACCATGAGCAGCGGCTTGATCGTCTTATCTGCCTGCCAATGGCTGGCGAAGACGTTGTTGAGAATACGCTTGGTCTCGGTCATTGCCGTTGTGATCAAGGCATGGTCGAGCGTAGGGTAGCTCTGTTTCTCCACCCGCAGCGTGTTGGGCACCGACCAGCGCTCGACGGTCGAGACACCGCTGTTGCCAGTGCGTTCGAAGCGGCGCACGATCTCGTTTAGATCCAGATCGCGCTGGCTGTTGTTATCCTGATCACGACCGCCGAGGAAACTGTTGTCCAGCCCATGTGAGAGGGTGGCAAGCGCCGTATCATCTTTCTTGTTGCTGTCAACCGCCGGGTCTTCGTAGAGGATCGCCAGATCGGCGCCGTTTTCTTCTTGCACGTTGAGACCGGTGACGGTAAATTCGTCGTAATAGGTTTGGATCGCCTGGCCCACGTTGTTGATGTAGCCGTCGGCCAGACAGTCGGGTGTGGCGTCGGGCGCGGTCTTGTCGCACGGCAGATCGTTGAGCGTCTGCACCACCCAGACCAGGCGTACATCGTGTGGGGTCGGCCAGTTGCCGGTTGGCAGATAGCGCATCCGCCCACTAAAGGCGACGCGCTGGCCGGTCTGTTCGTCGGTCACCACGTTGAGCGGCACATAGGCAAGTTTGGTGTTGCCATCGGCCGTGAAGTTGTTGACGGTGACATTGTACGGCGTCAGGTCGGCCTGCGTGGGCAAGTTGGTTGGCGCACCGGCGATCCGAATTTCGAGCATCGGCACCAGCTTCATGTCACCATAGGCGTCGTTGCCATCCGCCCCGCCGATGTCGGCATAGGTGAGGCCGTCCACATCTTGTACCTGGGCTTCGCTGTCGCTGGGCCAATCGAGCACGTTGAAGGCGTACCAAAGCCGTTTTGGATCGCTGGGGCGCACTTGAAAGTCGACAAAGGTCGGCTTGCCTGCGGCCAGATTGTGTACGGTCAACTGGAGCGGACTGTTTTCTGTAAATGGCGCTCCACCCGCCGCGCGGGCACGCGCAAAAGGCGCCAAATCTTTGTTGTCCGGCACGCCATCGTTGTCATTGTCGGTGTCGAACAAATCGGGGATATTGTCACCGTCGGTGTCATCCGGCGTGCCGTTGCCGTCATTGTCGAACTCGATCGTGTCGGGGACGCCGTCGTTGTTCGAATCGATCGCCAGCGGATTGGCGTACCACGTCTGCCCACCCAAGCTAAAACCGCGCACCTCGATATAATCGTTAATGCCATCTTCGTCCGAATCGGCAAAGGTGTAATCGGTGCCAATGCGCTGCTCCTGAAAATCGGTCAGCCCATCGCCGTCGGTGTCGGTGCCGGTGTCAGTGGATTGGAGAGTGGGCGATTGAGCGATTGAGCGATTAGGCGATTGGTTTGCAATCGCCCAATCGCCTAATCGCCCACTCTCCCACTGCTGTTCTCCGCTTTCCAACAGATTGCGCTGCGGATTGAATTCTGGGTTGCCCAGCGCTGTGCGTAAGTCGCGGGCGCGATCGTTTTGCGTCTGCACTTCTTCCTGGGCGGCGGCTTTGACGCTTTGTGTGTCAAAGAAGTGAACTGCTTGATAATTGCTGAGCAGCGGACCGAGCACGACGCTGAGGATCAAGGCACTCGCCAGCGCGTTATAGAGTGGGCGTGAATGGCGATTGCGCAGCAGAAAGAAGACAAGGCCAAGCCCCGCGGCCAACATGAAAATCGGCGCTGCCCAGTGGTTAACCCAC
>JBBRVA010000722.1:0-4551 GCA_038247295.1 Caldilineales bacterium
CGTGTTCACGAGGATCGTCGCGCCCGGCATCGCCGCCGCGAACACATCGCGCTTCTCGAGGAACTCCGGATCGTGCACCGCGATGAACTGCGCGCGACTCACGCGGTAGGTGCTGCGGATCGGGCGCGGACCGAAGCGCAGGTGGGAAATCGTGCGCGCGCCTGCCTTTTTAGAATCGTAGACAAAATAGCCTTGCGCATAGTTCGGTGTTTCTTCACCAATAATTTTGATCGAGTTCTTATTGGCGCCCACCGTGCCGTCCGAGCCGAGCCCCCAAAAGATCGCGCGCACCACGTCGGGCGCCTCAATGTCAAAGCTGGGGTCAAAATCCAGGCTGGTATGCGTCACATCGTCGTAGATGCCAATTGTAAAATGATTTTTGGGGGCCGGTTTGGCCAGTTCGTCAAAGACCGCCTTGACCATCGCAGGTGTAAATTCTTTGGATGAAAGCCCATAGCGGCCACCGATCACACGCGGGAACGTTCGTCGGTCATGGTTCGTCGCTTCTGCTAGTGCCGTCACCACATCTTGATAAAGCGGCTCACCCACACCGCCGGGCTCTTTGGTGCGATCTAAGACAGCCAGGGCTTTCACGCTGGTTGGCAGGGCGTCTAAAAAGTGCTGCACAGAGAAAGGGCGGAAGAGGTGTACTTTGACCATGCCCACCTTTTCGCCGTGGGCAACCAGATGCGCAATGGTCTCCTCTGCCGTTTCACAGCCAGAGCCCATCAACACGATCACGCGCGTGGCGTCTGGTGCGCCGACGTAGTCGAAGAGATGATAGTAACGTCCGGTGCGCGCACCGAGTTGATCCATCACCGTTTGCACAATCTCCGGCGTTGCTGCGTAGTAAGGGTTTACAGTCTCACGCGCCTGGAAGTAGACATCTGGGTTTTGTGCGGTGCCGCGGATCACCGGGGCATCGGGCGTGAGGGCGCGGGCACGGTGGGCGCGCACTAAATCCGCATCGATCAGCGCGCCAATATCCTCATCACTCAGTTTTTCCACCTTGTTGATCTCATGCGAGGTGCGGAAGCCATCCAAAATATGCAGAAAGGGTATGCGCGCGGCCAACGTCGCGGCCTGGCTGATGAGTGAAAAATCCATCGCTTCTTGCACAGAATTGGCAAAGAGCATGCCCCACCCGGTTGCCCGCGCGGCCATCACATCACTGTGATCGCCAAAGATCGAAAGCCCCTGCGCAGCCAACGAACGCGCCGCGATATGAAAGACGGTGCTGGTCAATTCGCCGGCAATTTTATACATATTGGGCAGCATCAGCAGCAGGCCCTGGCTGGCCGTAAAGGTCGTGGTCAGCGCGCCGCTCTGTAATGCGCCATGCACCGCCCCCGCCGCACCACCTTCGGATTGCATCTCAATCACCTCTGGCGTGGTGCCCCAGATATTTTTCTCATGGTGCGCAGCCCACAGATCAGAGAGCTCACCCATAGCGGAGGCAGGGGTGATCGGATAGATGGCGATCACTTCATTCGTTTTATAGGCGACATGGGCGGCTGCCTCGTTGCCGTCGATGGTGACAATTTCACGCGTCATGATTTCTTCCTTTGGTATTTGAGTAGAGGAGTGAGGGAGTGGGGGAGTAGGGGAGAATTCTCCTTATCACCCCTACTCCCCCACTCCTCCACACACCCACTCTCTCACTTCGTTAACAGCTTGACAAAAACACGAAAAATATCCGTTTCGGTAATCACACCCACAACCTGATGATGGTCATCTACCACCGGCAGGCCACCGAATTTGTGTTCTAGCATCAATTGGGCGGCGTCTTGCAGGGGTGTATCAGGTTGGACGGTTAAGACCTTCCTCGTCATCAGCCCTTCGACCTGAAGCCGCCACAGCAGATAATTCAATTCCCAAACGCTCAGCGAGGTGGCGGGAGAGGGGGCAGCGTGGAGCAGATCGCGTTCGGTGATAATGCCAACCAGGCTGCCCGCTTTGTCTACCACCGGTACCCGCCGAATCTTGCGCTGGCGTAACAAGGCCAACGCATCCTGAAAGGATGTCTCCGGCGTCACGGTGACGACGGGTGAACTCATATAATCGCGAACAACCATTGTTTGGCTCCTTTTTTAGCCCCGTAGATAAGCATATTGGCAATCAGCCAGCCCTCTTTACTGTAAAACAAAGTCTCCCCCGATGCACGCTACACCTGGGGAGACTATTGGCTGGTCCGCAGCTTAGTTTTTTACCTGGTCACGTGGCCAGGAGCATCTACATAATTATGTACAGCGATTTTTCAAATCGCTGGCACGGGTTGGAAACCCGTGTTACATAGGCGTGATTCTGCTGGATCAGTTTTCGGCGCGGATAATCAGCAGCGGCCAGTCCGTCCGATTTAACAAACCAGCGGCCACGCTGCCATAGAAGACGCGCGCCAACCCTGTGCGCCCATGGCTGGCAATGGCAATCAAGTCGGCTTGTTCACGGGTGGCCACGTCGATAATCGAAAGCACGATCGAACCGCTCTCGAAGACCGTTTTGGTCTCGATACCCTTGGACTGGAATTGTTCTTTCAGTTTATTCAAATAGTCCTTGGCCTCGTCCATGAGCCGGGCGGCCTGTTCTGGATCGTAATTGGGCACAATATCATAGGGCGCAGCCTCTGTGACCGCTGGGTCCACCACTTGCATCAAAACCAGGGTGGCGCCAAACTTCTGCGCCAACGCCTCGACATGGGGCAGAATCTTTTCGGCGCGTTTAGAGCCATCCAGCGGCGCTAGAATTGTCTTATACATAGGATTTCCTCCATTGATCGGGATTAGGGATTGGAAATTCGAGATTGGAGATTACTCGCCTGCTATCCGCACCCTAATATTGGTGCGACTTTTAATTGATCTGTCCATAAAACTACACGTGCTTGTTAGTATAGACTGGACACAACTGCCGGCAACCGGTTGAAAGGCGAGATTTTACCCTCCCCAGTTGGGGGGTTTTGTTCCCCACCCATTGACCAGGCAAGCGGCTCCACAACTGACCAGCCGGTAAACTCTCCACCATGGGGGGGCTCGCGTAAAAAATATAGCGTATACTGATAAAACGATAGCCGAAGAAAAGTTGTCAACTTACGATAAACCACTTACCCGTCGCCTAGCGCTCCCTGCCCGTCTATCTAATGCGCATTTGTACGACGCCTTTTGTTTGTACGACGCGTAAGGGTCTATCAATTATACTAATGCGTTGATTGAGTAACAGTGGTCGATCCCCAACCGGTTACTTTGTCACAACCGCTCGTATAGCATGCGGAATAAAGGAGATTTTATTATGCGTATGGCCGATAAGCAGATGGATCTCTTTGGCAAAGTGGAGTTACAGTCACTACTGATAGAGCATGAACCGCCCTGCGTTTCCATTTTTATGCCCACGCTTGATCCTGGTAATGTTGATAAGCAGTCGGCATCATTACGGCTGACACAACTTCTGGAACAAGCGGAGGAGCACTTGATCGCGCGTGGCATGCCCAGAAGCAAGGCGTTGGAAATCACCGCACCTGGCTACACTGTGGAGCAATCCAGACCGCATTTTTGGCAATACCAGAGTGATGGTCTGGCGATCTTTCTGGCGTCCAACAAAGTTGTCATCTACCAATTGCCTTTGGCCTTTGCGCCGCAGGTTGTGGTAGATAAACACTTCTATGTGATGCCACTCTTGCCCTTATTGAGCGGTGATGGCACTTTCTATCTGCTGGCGTTAAGCCAAAATCGCGTGCGCATGTTCCAGGGTTCGCGCTATATCATGCGGCAGATTGCGCTGGATCATGCACCCCACAGCCTGGCCGAAGCACAACGGTATGATCAAGTGGAGCCAGTGCGCCAGGTCCATACGGCGGGCAGTGGCGCCACTGGTAGTCGCCATGCAACCGCCGTCTTTACCGGCCAAGGTACGGCGGCCGATGAGAAATTGGTCAAGAAAGCAATTGAGCACTTTCTGCGCCAGGTTGATTCTGGTGTTCGTGAGGTGTTGGCAGGCCAAAGTGCCCCGCTGCTTATCGCCAGCGTGGATGTGATGCGCGGGATCTACCACGAGGTGAGTGACTACCCGTTTTTGCTTGACGTTCATATCGACGGCAACCCCGATCGCTTGAGCGCAGACGAGTTGCATACGCGGGCGTGGGAACTGATTGCGCCCAGCTTCCAGATGAATCGTTATCTGGCGCTCGAACACTTCCAGCAATTGGCTGGCCAGGGTGATACCCACGCCGTGCGCACTGTGCGCCAAGTGGTGCTGGATGCCTACGAAAAACGCATCGACACCCTGTTTGTCGTTGAAGGTGCCGAAACGTGGGGCAGTTTTGATCCAGCCACGCTGGCCATTGCCATCGATTACGCAGCGCAAAACGATAGCGAAGCGCTGCTCAATCTGGCCACAATCTACACCTTACGCAATCGGGGGATTGTCTATCCCGTTAGAGCCAATGAACTGCCCAACCAAGCGCAAACGGCCGCGATCTTGCGTTATTGAGCAGACAGCATATCGAGAATATTCGTTTATAATTCTTAGCTAAACATATACGAGCGGGCGGCGGGTCACTGA
>JBBRVA010000723.1:0-4548 GCA_038247295.1 Caldilineales bacterium
ACAGAGGGAAAGTTAACTGAAGCCCAACCCTACTATGAGCAAGCCCTCGCCATCTATACATTGCGGCTAGGCTCGAATCACCCCACGACGCGCCAAGTGAGCAAGGCTTTGGAACGGTTGCAGGCGGGGTAGAACTGTGCCTCCAAGCGGCATCGTAGATTCCCTTCCGGGAAGATGAACTTTCGACGATCAGGTCAGCGAATTCATCTTCCCGGAAGGAGTTTACTCTCGGCGGATCGATGAGGAGGGGATGTGGAGACTCATGGGTCGATTCTGCGACCGATTACGGCCGCCGCTTCATAATCCGCGTAATCTTGCCGGGTACCCTTGGACGCGCGGTTCTACCCCGCCCGCCTGCGCGCCAGCGGCTCGATCATCTGGCGACGTTCGGGCGTCAGGCGGTTGAGCAAACCGCCTGACCATTCGTAGTTAAAGCGCGTGCGCACAAAACGCGGCGAGTAGCGATAGATGACGGCGCGGCGGTGGCCAGGGTTGGTGCGTTCGGCCGAGCCGTGGGTCAGGGCGTCGGTAAAGAAGAGCACGTCACCGGCGTTCAGATACATCTCCTGCATGCCAAGCGCGCTGCCGGCGGCCTGGTGGTCGTCAATCGCCACGACGCCCTTGCCTTCAATTTCCAGCCGTGGGTGGATCTCCGTGCTCTTGTGGCTGCCAGGCACAAGCACGGTGGGGCCGTCGCCCGGCCCAATCTCGGTCAGCGCCATCAGCACGTTGATCTGGCCGACCATCCACGCGCCCGTGTTGTGTTGGCGAAAGGTCAAATATTGGAGCGGGGCATGGCCGCCACAGTGGATGTAGAGATAGCCGCCCGGCCCGCGCACGTTGAGAAAATTCTCGTGGATCGAAATGCCGTTGGTCGGGTTGATATATTTGCGCGCCAGCGGCGTCCAGGCCGGGTGATCGATCAGGCGCTCGAAAACGGGTGCGCCCTCGATGATGTTCTGGAAATTGACGCCGTCATCCTTGCCATAACTGTGTAGTTCCACATGGCCAATCCAGCGGTCGGGGCGCATGGGGTCATCGACATAGGCGGCATGCGCATCCACCCATTGATTCATCGCCTGCAAATCGTCGGCATCAATCGCCCCGCGCAAAATCAGATAACCATGCAAATCGAATAGATAGTCCTGTTGTTTTTCGTTCATCACTGACTCCTTATCCAAGCAAAAGTCTCACGCAAAGACGCAAAGAACGCAAAGAAAAGCCAAAATCAGGGGGCGATTCCAAAATTTAAATGATCCACGAAGATCCACGAAATCACACGAACAAAAGCAAAAATTCGTGTGATTTCGTGGATCTTCGTGGATCATCATTTTTGCAACAGCCTTATCGAGTTGCATCGATAGTTCTTTCTTACTCTAAAACTCGTCAGAAAACAGCAGTTTACCTTTGCGTCTTGGCGCCTTTGCGTGAGATATCCTTCTGCTTTTCTTTGCGTTCTTTGCGCCTTTGCGTTAGGCTTTTCTCACCGGCGGGCGAACTGCGGGAAAAGCTCATCATGAATCGCGATCGGCTGCGCCAGGTGGACCATACGCTGGGCGTCGGCGCTGTCGATCATGGTCGGGTAATACATGCCGGCGCCGGTGTCGATGTTGTTGGCCCCAGCGGTGTGGATGCTCAGATATTTGTGCGCCGTGGCCAGATCTTCGGGCGTGGTGGCGTGGCGCGTACAGTTCATGGTGAACATGCGCCGCCGCTGGCTGCCACCATAGGCAGCATGGTAGAGATCATGGTTAAAGATCAGCACATCGCCCGGTTTGGTCTCCAAGGCAACATGGCCGGGGAATTCGCAGGGCGGCACCCCGAACATCTCCTGCGCTTGGCTGGGATTGATCTTCTCCTGGCGAATAAAATGATCTGGGCGCTGGCTGCCCGGGATCACACGCAGACAGCCGGTGTCGCGCGTGACGGGGTCCAGATAGAAGGCAACCTTGACCGCAAACAATTGGCCCCAGTTGCCGTCTGGATGCCAGCGCGTATCGCCGGCGTAATAGTTGCCGTCGCCACTGCAATAATTGAAATCCTCGCCGATCACGCCACCGATTAGACCCAGAATAGCCGGGTGATCGAGAATGGCGCACATCTCCGGCGTGTGTTCGATCGGGCCGCCAAACATGGTACGTTTGGAGCCATCGAGAACTTTACCGCCGCCCACGTGCTGGATCGACCATTCAAAACCCGCTATGATCTGCTCGACTTCAGCCGGCGAAAAGAGTTGCGGGATGGCAAGGTAGCCAAAGGTGTTAAAAAAGTTGATTTGGGATTGGGTGAGTTGCATGGTGTTTGTTTCCTGTTTGTGTAAAAAGTAGATAGAAGGGCCACCCCACGCCGGTTCGACAAGCTCACCGGCCGTGCCCTGAGCTTGTCGAAGGGCAGTCGAACCGAAAGGTGGGGTTGCTTACTTTACGCTAAAACGTCCATTGCCGAAGCTGCGGCCACCTCTTCTAATTCGGCCACGCTGGCGGCGCCGCTGGAAACAGTGCTGACGCGAGGGTCGGCCAGAATGGTGCGGAAGGCGTGTTGGGGCAGGCTGCCGGGCAGTTGTTCGACACGCCGCAACCATTGCCAAAACGCCTGTCGCTCGGTTTCGCTTTCCAAATTGGCCAGCGCTTCAGCCTGGCGGGGTCCACTGGTATAGAGACCGCCGGCCAGCGGTGTGCCGATCACGACGCCCATGTTCTGCGTTGCCGCCGCGGGCAGCACCTCGACCGCGGCCTTTTGCGAACAGGGATGGTAATCGTGATAGACCAGTAACGTATCAAATTCGCCGGTCGCGGCCAGTTGCGCCAGCAGTGGAATGGCGCGGCCCGTAATACCAATGTAGTCACACAACCCTTGTTGCTGCGCGGCGCGCAACCCTTCCAACGTGCCGCCTGGCTCCATGATGCGATCCCAGCCGGCCATGTTCACCTCGTGGATTTGGGCAATGTTCAGTTTGTCCACGCCCAGGCGTTGCAGGCTGCGCTCCAAGCTCCCCAGCACGCTATCGCGCCGATAGTCGAAGTCAACCGGATCGTAGCCCACTTTAGTGGCAATATAGAACTGACCTTTTGTCGCGGCCAACGCCGCGCCAAGTAAAATTTCACTTTTGCCATACAGCGGCGCGGTATCGATATAGTTGACGCCCAGTTCGGCGGCGCGTTGCACCACCTGCGTTGTATTTTCAACATATCGTTCTGGGTCGCTGCCCATCAGATAGGCGCCACCCAGGCTGACTTCACTAATTTGCAATGCGGTGCGCCCCAACATACGGTAGTTCATCAGATTTCGTCCCCCAATCGGTCGCTGGCAAAAAGATGTTACCCCTAAGTTTAATCGGCCTTTCGCCAGCTTGTCAATCCGCCCAATTTTGAGGGGTGCGGGCGGGGGGTCGCAGCAGGGTTAAAACCCGCGGCTGAAAGTAGCAAGTCGCCGTTCGGCAGAGCTCACGTCGAAGCCTCAGCGACTAAGATCCTAGTGCCTGCGGGCACTTGCTACTTTCAGCCGCGGAATTTATTCCCGCAAAAAATCCAACGCGCACGCGGCCATCAAAACAAGAGTTGCAGAGTCGTGCCGCCAGTGATAAACTGAAGGCAATATACGTAATTGCCAATCTCTCGGATCTAAAAAGAGGTGACCCATGATCAAAACGCTCACCGCTCCTCCACCACCAACCGTCCAGCCCGTGACGCCGCCTAAAGCCCGGGTGCGCGAAAAACTTGCCGTGATCGACTGCGACATCCACAATGCGATGCCGAATGACGCCACCCTCTACAAATATTTGTCCGCGCGCTGGCGCAAACATCACCAGATGATCGGTGGGCGCGGCCATGTGGGCAACAACTATCCACGCGCGATGAAGAACGCTGCCCGCCATGATTCCTGGCCCGCATCCGGCTTGCCGCCCGGCGGCGATCTGGATTTTATGCGCACGCAGTTGTTGGACGCCTGGGATCTCGACTATGGCATTCTCAACTGTCTCTACGGCGTGGGCGGCGAATTGAATCTGGCCTTTGGCGCGGCGTTGGCGCAGGCAGTCAACGACTGGCAGATCGCCGAGTGGCTAGAGCCAGAGCCGCGTCTGCGCGCTTCGATCATCGTGCCTTATGAAGACGGTGCGTTGGCAGTCAAGGAGATCGATCGGGTGGCCCAACATCCCGGTTACGTGCAAATTATGCTGGTGGTGCGCACGCGCGAGCCGCTCGGCCATCGCAAATATTGGCCGATGTACGAAGCAGCCGTGCGCCACAACTTGCCGATTGGCATCCACTTTGGCGGCGCCGGCGGCGGGCCGATCACGGGCGCCGGCTTTCCGTCGCACTACATCGAAGACCACGGCGGTATGCCGCAAGCCTTTCAGCCACAGGTGATCAGTATGGTGACGGAAGGCATCTTTGAGCATTTCCCCACCCTCAAAATCGCCCTGATCGAGGGCGGCTTTGCCTGGCTGCCGCCGCTGATGTGGCGGTTGGACCAAAGCTGGGGGCAGTTATGAGAAGGGACGCCGCATCTGCGCCGCGCCCCGTCGGTATGTATCGGCGAGCAGTTCGG
>JBBRVA010000724.1:0-4536 GCA_038247295.1 Caldilineales bacterium
GGTACGATAGGTGGTAAAATTATCGGCAACTACTTTGATGCCACCGGTTTAAGTGGCGATAATTATGCCGACAGTTGGGTAGATATCAAAGGCAATGGTTACGCGGTGGGCCATAACAACGGACGACGCGGGGATAATTCCAGCCTGTACCACGGTTTTGAAACTCATGCCAAGCTGGCTGGTTGGGGCAGCGAGAATCTTTTCTACGCCAATCTTGCCCATGTCGATGCCAACGGCTATGGTTTCCATATTGATAATGACGATCCAAACCACGCCAATAAGATCTGCGCCGATAACCAAACTTTCAATGCCGCCCGTGGCATGACGAATATTTCTGTCATTGGCTCGGCACTTGCATCATCGGCAAGCAGCAACATTTCCAACGACGCCTCGGCCATGACGTTGCCGCGACAAGACGCCACTGACACAGTCTGGCTTCCCCTTGTTTTCAAGCCAGCCTGTTAATCGCGATGTACTCGCCGGGATGAAGATGCATAAGCAATTCTCACTTACGCGTATGCATGGCACAAAGCTAAAAGAGGTAGCTTGCCAAAAGAAAGCAAAATAGCTTCAGCGATTGACATTCCTACCCTGCGCTTTTATACTTAAAGCATGGCAACAAAAGACAAAACAGCACCTCAAGTCAGCTTGGACAGCACAAACAAGCCTCATATGCCCGTAACTGACCATTACAAACAAGCCGGCGTTGATATCGACGCCGGCAATCGCGCGGTTGCGCTGATGAAAGATGCCGTTCGCGCGACTTATACGCCGAATGTGCTGGCGGATGTGGGCAGCTTCGGCGGCCTCTTCGCCCTCGATAAATTACCGTCCCAGCCCGTTTTAGTTGCCTCCACCGATGGCGTCGGCACCAAGGTAAAGTTGGCGGCGCAATTAGGGCGCTGGCAAGGTATTGGGCACGATATTGTCAACCATTGTGTCAATGATATTCTGGTGCAAAATGCGCGACCGCTCTTCTTTTTGGATTATGTTGCGACCAGCAAACTAGATCCCGTCGCGGTCGCCGCGGTCGTCACGGGCATTGCGGAGGCGTGCCAGGCCGTCGGGTGCGTGTTATTAGGCGGTGAAACAGCGGAGATGCCCGGTGTCTACATGGAAGGCGCATTCGATCTAGCAGGCACGGTTGTCGGCCTGGTGGATCGAGCGGCAATCTTGCCCCGCCAAGCGGCGATGAAACCTGGCGATCTGCTGATCGGCCTGCCCAGCAGCGGCGCCCATACCAATGGCTATTCTCTGATCCGTCATTTGATTACCGACCACGACTTGACGCTACGCTTGAACGATGGTCAAATGCTGGCCGATGCTTTGCTAGCACCGCACCGCTCCTATCTAACCGCGATCGATGCCTTGCAAGAGGCAGGTGTGACGATCCATGGATTGGCGCACATCACGGGCGGCGGCTTTATCGAAAATATTCCCCGCATCTTGCCCGCTCATCTAGCAGCCCACATCAAGCTTGGCAGTTGGGACCTACCAGCACTCTTCCAACTCCTGTTCGAGTGGGGCGACATGCAGATCCAGGAAGCATATCGAGTTTTTAACATGGGCATTGGCATGGTCATTGTGGCGCCGGCCGAGGAAGAGGAGATGATTCAGCAAAAATTGCCAGAGGCAGTTACGATTGGCTATTTGGCTCAGCACAATGAATCTACCGCGCGTGTACAACTTTTATGAGCGGGCTGCGTATACAATAGGCAACGAATAAACAATTTTATTCGTTATTGATTCGCGCGGCCCGCAAGGAGTAGATTAAATGAAAAGGTTGGAACTGCGCAACCCTGATCCGGCAACTGATGCTCGGCCATTCGGCAGACCAGTTACCCTATTTTTCTCGATTGCAACAGCACTCGTTGTCCTCGCGTTGACGGTGCCTTTTGGCGTACGGCAGATGCAGCAAGTGTGGCGCTTGCCCACCAGTGCCGCCGTTGCTGACAAAGCACAAACAGAAGAACCGTGGCCGACCCCACCTCCTACCTATGCCGCGCTCGCCTTGGTCGAAGAAGAGACCACGCAGCCCACACCCACGCCAACCCCTATGCCAACCCCAGTGCCACCACCCGTCTGGCAGGAATTGAACTATCTGACGAGCATAGAGTTCGCCGCGTCGAGTGTCGTCGTCGTCCAACGCACGACGGATCTCACCCTGCCAGGTGAGATTGTGATCATGAGCGATTTGATTACGGATCGCTTGCTGTTCAAAGCCGTTGGCAAAGTGCAAGTTGGCATCAATCTGGGCCGGGTTTCCAATGTCAAGATCGATGGTGACAAGATTAGCCTGGTGATTCCCCGGCCAGAAGTGATTAGCGTAGAACTGTTGCCCGAACAGTCGCAAATTTATGATAGTATCCAAGTCTGGCTGCTCTCACAATATCAAGGACTGGAGAAAGAAGCGTTCGAACAGGCGCACACGCAGTTGCATGCCGAGGTTAACGGCAATGCCAGTATGATGAAGCTAGCCGGTGAAATGGCGCGTGTACACCTGACCGAGTTCTTGCAAAAAACTGGCTTTACGACCGTGGAAATTACGTTGAGTAACTGAGGGTTCAATCGTGAATGAAATTGTCAACCGTTCTGGCTATCCCGTCATGTTGCAGCCGGTCCAAAGCCCGGATCGGCCTTTAAGCCTAGGTCAACCAGTTGCACCGCCTAAGTCTCTGCTAAGGTCCATTTTAAAAGGCCTGTTCTGGGGGACGATCTTTGCCGCGCTCCTCTTGGTCGGGTTGGTCTTTGGTGGCTGGTGGATGTTGAATAACACCATGCGCGATGTACTTAATACGGATACCAAAACTACCGTTGTTACTGGCGCCGCCGTGGTCGAGTCGATCAAGCGCGTTAACAAACAAATTTTTATCGAACATTACAATGCCGTCGATATCGACTACACGGAAGCACCGGACGGCTGGCTAAATATTTTACCGATCAAACAGACTTTTGTCGTTTTGTTACGCGGTCGGGTGCCAGCTGGTTTTGATTTGAGCCAATTGAGCGAGAAGGATGTTTGGATCAGTGCTGATCATCGGCGCATTCAATTAACCTTGCCGCCACCGACTATTTTTGCCGAGAATGTGAATGTCGATTTCGAGCATAGCCGGATCCTAACCCAAAACGACACTTGCCCCGAATTCCTCTGCCAGGGAACGATCGAAGCGTACAAAAATCAAATTTTGCCGCAAGGACGCAAATTGTTGATCGAGGCTTCGCTCAAAAGTGGCATTATGGAAGATGCAGCAGTAGATGGCCAGCGCTATTACGAACAATTATTGAAGTCGCTTGGCTTTGAAGAAGTACGCGTCTTTATCAAGGGCGACTACGGGGTGGCAGATGATTGACGGGATCTGATATCCGTCGGCCATTGCCTATTACCTATTTTCCATTACCCGTTTTCCGTTACCATAGTCCACGCTAGATCGGTTCTCAACCATGTCCACGAAACTCGCCGTGCTCATCTCCGGCAACGGCAGCAATTTGCAAGCGCTGATCGATGCGATTCGCGCCCGCTATCTAGATGCCGAAATCGTTGTTGTTGTCTCCAATCGCAAAGCAGCGCAAGGCCTACAGCGAGCAGAGAAGGTTGGCATTCCCACCCGTTATCATCCACTCAAGCCTTATACGGATGCTGGGCGCGACCGCAGTGAGTATGATGCCGAGCTAGCGGCGATTTTGCAGGAATACCAACCAGAGTGGGTGATCCTGGCCGGCTGGATGCACATTCTCAGCGATGACTTTTTGCAGGAATTCCCCTACCGTGTGATCAATTTACACCCAGCATTACCAGGTCGTTTCCCTGGCGCTAACGCGATCGAAGAGGCATTTGCCGCTTTTGGGCGCGGCGAGATCAAACAAACAGGGGTGATGGTACATTTGGTGCCCGACGAACAAGTCGATCGCGGACCTGTTTTGGCTAAACAGGAGGTGCCCATCTATCCCAGCGATACGCTAGGAATGTTGACTAATCGCATCCATCAGGCAGAACATGGTCTGCTCGTCAACGCGCTACGGCGCATGATCCAGGGTGATGACGACGAATGACAGTTGCCAGGGCAACGGTCATTGGGCGGCAACGGGGATGTTTGGTGCGGAGAAAATCTGGGTAATATCGCTGTTAACATCGCCCGCGTCATTGGTTTCGTCCAACCACCCAAAGCCAGGACGCAACGGATACGGCGCAACATTATACGCCGAATTCACCAAAAGCTTATCCCCGTCGCGTTCTAAGATAGAGACAAATATTTGAGCAATCTTCGGATCAAATTGGATCCCGCTCGCCCGTTTTAATTCACTGATGATTTCGGGCAATGACCAAGCCCGTCGATACGGTCGATCCGAAGCCATCACTTCTACCGCATCACAAATCGCCAGAATTCGCGCCTCAAAAGGGATGGCTTCGCCTTGTAATCGACTGGGATAACCAAGACCATCCCAACGTTCATGGTGATGGCGTACAAAAGCGGCCAAATGGCGTAACCCATGCGAGGTTTCCAGAAAAGCAGCGCCAATCTCGGCATGCCGCTTGAC
>JBBRVA010000725.1:0-4527 GCA_038247295.1 Caldilineales bacterium
GTTGGGTGGCGCAAGGGGTTACACCGGCCTTGGTCGTGCTCGTCGCGCGCCGCGGGGTGATCGTCTTGCATGAGGCGTTTGGTCGGCTGACGTCTGAACCGGATGCACCATTGCTGCTTCGGGACGCCATCTTCCCCATGGCCTCGATCAGCAAGTCGATCACAGCGACCGCAGCCATGCTTCTGGTGGAAGATGGTCTGCTCGGCCTCAACCGCCCGGTAGCAGAATACATTCCCGAATTTGTCGGGGCTGGTAAGGAAGCCGTGCTGGTCCATCATCTACTAACGCATACGTCAGGACTCAGAGATGAAGATATAGCAGCCCATGCTGAAAAGAAACGCGGCTCCGTTACCATCCCGCCGGCAGCTGCAACGCAACATCCACAGATTCACGATTATCTGTTTCATGGCTACGACACACCGTTGTGGAAATCGCCGGGTGTGGAGATGGCATACTGTAACGGTGGCTACGAGTTGCTCGGCGAAATTGTGCGGCGCGTGAGTGGACGATCCCTATCCGCCTTTGCCCAGGAACGCATCTTTGCGCCCCTGGGTATGCAAGATACCTCCTATATTCTACCGGAGGCAGCGCGGCAACGGATCGTTAAGCGTTCGCCAGATAACCCGAGCGCTGGATTGGATGATCAGGCATTCCACGCTACGCCCTGGGCCTGTGCAGGTCTGCTTACGACCGCGCTGGATCTGGCTATCTTTGGTCAAATGATGCTCAACCGGGGCGGCTATGGCGAAGCGCGCATCCTAAGCCCTGCCACGGTGAACGTCATGACACGTAACCAGATTCCCGGCATCAGTTCGCACAAGGACGGTGAGTTCTTCCCCGAAGCTGCTTGGGGCTATGGCTGGGATGTGCATGGTAATAAGAAAGCCATGTACGATGGGGCACTCTACTCGCCAGCCGCGTTTCAGCATAGCGGCGGCGGCGGTGTTAACCTGTGGGTGGATCCGGTCTACGATCTGGTGGGGGTCTATTTCTCAGTTGTGCTTGGCAACACGGCCGATGGTCACCATCGGGTGTCGCCGGTTGACTTGTTTATGGATGCAGTAACGGCGTCGGTCATTGATGAATGACCAGGATTACAGATAGAAGGAACCGTTGCTGGCGAAGCAAGTCTTTATCCGCTACTCGACTGATAACACGGCTACCGCCATGCAGGTCAGGGCGGCTAATCGATGTATAAAAGAAGGTCTGCGCCCCATACGGCGCAGATCTTTTTCTTTTGAAGTCGAAAATTGAACCTGCCAACTAATACTAGCGACGTTTGCCCAGCAGGCGCAACAGATACAAAAACAGGTTGATAAAGTCCAGATAAAGCGTCAGCGCACCCAAGATAGCCATCTTTTGTACAATCTCGTTGTCCTGGGCGCCGACGCGTTCGCTCAGGTGCTTGATCTTTTGCGTATCGTAGGCAATTAAACCGACAAAGATGAGCACACCGGCATAGGTGATGATCCAATAGAGCGCACTGCTTTGCAGAAACAAGTTGACCAGCGAAGCAATAATCACGCCGATCAAGGCCATAACGAGCATATTGCCCACCGTCGTCAGATCGCGCTTGGTGGTATAGCCGTAGAGGCTCATGGCCGCAAAGGTGCCGGCGGTGACAAAAAAGGTGCTGGCAATTGAATCGGCGGTGTAAACCAAGAAAATAACCGACAACGTTAACCCACTCAGCGCCGAATAGAGCACAAAACCAGCCGTGGCCATGCCGGCCGACATGCGCGAAATCCCCCAATTAAGCCCAATCACCAGCCCTAACTCTGCCGCAATTAGACCAAAAAAGAGTAATTGTCCACCACTCAAAATGTTCTCGATTGTGCCAGATGTGTAAGCCCACCAGGCAACGAACCCCGTCAAACCTAACCCGACAGACATCCACATATAAACCTGTTGAAATAAGCTCCGGTTGCGAGTTTCTGCCTGTGGTAATGCGATGGTTGAGTAACTCATTAGGCTATCCCTTTCATGATCCTCTATATTTTGATTCTCACTGTACGCGCCGATCAGTATAGCATCAATCTATTCTACACGTACGACATTTAGCCGACAAACGGCGGACAGTGCAGCTTACATCTACAGCTTACTGATCGCGGATCAGGTTTTAATCCGTGCTGATACTGCCAATTTTTGCTAGGACCGAAGGCGACTTTATCTCATCGCGCGGGAGTTTGAACGAAATGACCCAGGCCAGCAGCAAACAGATGACGGCACCCCACAAACTGCCGATCAACCCAGTCCATTGATAGAGGAGACCCGAAGCGATCGTACCCACCAACCGGCCGCCAGCATTGGCCATATAGTAAAATCCAACATTGAGGGCAACCTTGTCGTTGTCGGTATACGCCAAAATTAGAAAACTATGCACGGCGGAATTGATGGCAAAAACAACGCCGAAGACGGCTAAACCGATCACCAGGACCGGGAGCGTTTGCCACTCTAATCCAATCAGTAAGGCGACAACGGCGGCGACGAGGGCTAAGATGAAGGCCCAGCGTTGGGCGGTGCCGCCGTGTGGAATCGAGCCATCTTGGCGCTGTAACAGGCGCGGCGCCACGCTTTGTACGATGCCGTAACCAATCACCCACAGGGCAAAAAAGGTGCCGACGGCGGTAAAACTCCAGCCCAATACCGCCGATAGATAGAGGGGAACCGCGACCACAAACCAGACATCCCGCGCCCCAAACAGAAAGAAGCGCGCCGCCGAAAGCACATTGATTGCCGGCGTCTTGCTAAAAATGGCTTTGAAGGGGGCTTTGCTTTTGCTTTTGCCCATGTTCTGCTTGAGAAAGAGCACGCTGAGCGCTAAGACGACGACTAAGCCAGCGACCATGATCCAAAGCCCGCCGGCAAACCCCACCGTTGTCAGCAGGGCGCCACCCAAGAAGAAACCAACGCCTTTGAGGGCGTTTTTACTGCCCGTGAGGATCGCCACCCACTTGAAGAGCGCACCGTCGGCATTGGGTGGTACGACCAGCTTGATCGCGCTCTTCGAGCTCATCTTGGTCAGATCTTTGGCAATGCCTGAGAGCGATTGGGAGGCCATAACGTAGGCCACAGCCGCCCATTGTGGCCAATCCATCGGCAACAGGGCCAACATCGTTAAGGCAAGAATCTGGAGCCCCAACCCGCTAAAGAGGGTCAGCTTGAGACCAAAGCGGGCCCCGACCCAACCACCAACCAGATTGGTGACAACGCCAAAGAATTCGTATAAAACAAAGAGTAACGCTACCTCAATGGGACTGTAGCCCAACTGATTAAAGTAGAGCAGGACCAACATGCGCAAGGCGCCGTCGGTGAGGGTAAAGCCCCAATAGGCGGCAGTGACCAAACTATAGCTGCGTAAGTCAAACCGATCCGCCGCCGCTTTGGTGGGCGTGACCGGTTCCAACGCTGAATCAGCAACACTTTTTGACATAGCTTTCTCCTCGTTTTAAGCCTAAAGTAAGCGAGCCACTTTGCCAGCCAATTCAACCATGCGATTGGCATAGCCCCATTCGTTGTCGTACCAGGCAAAGACCTTGACCATCGTGCCATCCACCACCATCGTGGAGCCGGCGTCCACGATGGCCGAGCGAGGATCGTTGACGAAATCGGAAGAGACCAAGGGTCGCTCTTCATAGCCCAAGATACCCGCCAGATCACCTGCCGCCGCCGTCTTAAAGAGGTGGTTGACCTCTGCTACGGTAGTTGCCCGCTTCACCTCAAAAACAGCGTCGGTTAGCGAGGCATTCAAGAGTGGAACGCGTACCGCAATCCCATTCAACTTGCCTTCTAGTTCGGGATAGATGAGCGTAATCGCCGTTGCCGAACCAGTGGCGGTGGGAATCAGGTTCAGCAGCGCAGAGCGGGCGCGGCGCAGATCCTTATGCGGGGCATCGACGATAACCTGTGTATTGGTCGCGTCATGCACCGTGGTGATCATGCCGTGATGAATGCCGAGTTGCTCATGAATTACCTTTACCACTGGCGCCAAACAGTTGGTTGTGCAAGAAGCGGCGGTAACAATATGGTGTGTCTGCGGATCATACAGATGATCGTTACACCCCATCACGATGTTGAAGCCGCCTTGTTTCACCGGCGCCGCCACGATCACTTTCCGCACCCCCTGCCCAAAATAGGGATCGAGTAATTGCGGTGTGCGGAACTTGCCGCTGCACTCCAAAACAATGTCAACGCCCATCGCTTGCCAAGGCACTTCGCCAGGCACCTTTTTTTCACTAAAGGAGATTGCACTGTCGTCAATCCACAGTTGCCCGTCGGCGGGACGGATGTTGCCTCCCCAGCGACCATGCACAGAGTCAAAAGTCAGCAAATGTGCGGCGGCTTCCAGCCCTCCAGCCGGTTCATTGATGTGGACAAATTCAATGTCTTCGTGACGCCACCCGGCGCGGAGCACAAGCCTGCCAATCCGCCCAAAGCCATTAATACCTACTCGAATGCCCATTATTTACTTCTCCACTGTTATATTTTGGTTTTTACTCCCAGGCGGCGTACGGACGCGGCCTGGGA
>JBBRVA010000726.1:0-4515 GCA_038247295.1 Caldilineales bacterium
AAAAAGTCGAGGGCGGCGTCTCAACTCGGCAAGTTCGCCATTGGAATGGCCGGCGCCATGCGCTTTGGACCTATCGCTGGGCCAGCCAACTCCCGCTCCGTGCCAGCGAAGATACGCTCTTCGTCAACTGGTGTGAGTTGCCGATCACCGATGCCCAAAGTGGGCAGACGCTTTTTCTCAACGCCTGGATGACCAACCATCGGCTGACTGCGCAGAACGTCACCGCGGCTTGCCATCTGGGTCGCACACGGTGGAAAATCGAAAATGAAGCCATCAATGTGCTCAAAAATCAGGGTTACCATCTGGAACATAATTTTGGTCATGGGAACCACCATTTGTCTGCCACGCTTTTTACGCTCAATCTGCTCGCATTTTTGGCCCATACCGCGCTCTATCTTGCCAATGCCCACTATCAACTGATTCGCGATGAACTCGTCAAACGCATCACCTTTTTCGATGATTTACGCGCCTTAACTCGATACATGCTTTTCGATTCCTGGGAATTCCTTTTCACTTTCATGATTGATGGTCTCGAAATCGACCCCATTCCTATCTGATTCTCTAATTTGCAATTGCTGTTCGCTTACCAATAAATTTGAACCTGACCGCGTAATCTGATACAATCAAGGTTTCCGCTCATTCACGCTAGGTGTAGGGAAAGCGAGGAAACCATGATTGCAGGGATGGATTTTGGCACCACGCACTCCGGTATGGCCGTTTATGATGGCCAGCAACTTCGTACAATTCCACTCAACCCACTCGACAGTAGCGAACGCGTAACACCCACCGTGCTTTACATTACCAACGACCAAAAGATCACCTTTGGCCGTGCGGCGACAAATGCCTATTTTGAGCAAAACTTGGGGCGGCCCAGCAAGTTAGAAAAAGTCTGGGTCGGCGAAATTACGCAAACCTTTGCCGAATTGCCCACCTTTGTCCGCGATGTCTACATCTGGATCGATGTCTTTTCACCCGGTCGGCTCTTTCTCTCCTTCAAAACCGATCTTTCGGATGCCAGTTATGCCGGCACGGCAATTGGCCGTTTCTTTTACTCACTCGAAGATATTGTCGCTACCTATCTACACCTGGCCAAGCGGCGCGCCGAACGCTTTCTGGGCTATGAATTGGAAGAAGTAGTGCTGGGGCGGCCGGTCAAATTTAATGCCGACCCAGAAGCCGACGCATTGGCCCAGGCCCGGCTGCTCGAAGGCGCCTGGCGCGCCGGCTACAAAAAAGTTTACTTTGAATATGAGCCGATTGCGGCGGCCCATTATTACGAAACAATGCAGAACCGGCCCCAAAATGTGCTCGTCTTTGACTTTGGCGGCGGCACATTGGATGTCACCATTATGCGGCTGGGCGATCCGCAGCAGCGCAAAGTGCTGGCCACCGGCGGCGTGCCAATCGCCGGTGATGTGTTTGACCGCAAGATTGCGCGCGCGCGGCTGCCCAAACATTTTGGCGAAGGCAGCCTTTACCGCTCGATGGATAAAAAGTTGCCCGTACCCGGTTGGATCTACGACTCTTTTTCCGACTGGCGCACCATGCTCACTTTGCAAGCGCCGGAGAGCATGCAGACATTACGCACGATTGCGCCAGCGGCGGAGCAACGACGCAACATCGAAGCCCTTATCAGCCTGGTATCGAGCAATTACAGCTTGAAAATGTTTGAAGTGGTCGAGCGGGTCAAGCGTCAACTCTCCGACCAGCCCGAAGCGGTAATCCGGCTCTACGGCGAAGGCTTCCAAGTGCGCGAGCCGCTGACGCGCCGCGAGTTCGACCAATTGATTCGTCCCGAATACCGCATCATTGAAGCCCACCTGGACGAGACCTTGCATGCCTCTGGGCTGCGCGCCGAGCAGATCGACGTTGTGATCCGCACCGGTGGTTCGTCACAAATTCCGCTGTTCAAAAGTTTATTGGCAGAGAAATTTGGTGAGGCCAAAGTCAAGGCCATCGACACCTTTGGCAGTGTCACGTCGGGTCTAGGTGTGATCGCGCATGGAATTGCGAGCGGTCGGATCGAAGCCAAAGGCTACAGCCGGTCGCACGCGCATGCGCGCACTGTTTTGCCGGCGCGGGCCAATATTCCACTGATTGATCTAGATTTGATCAAGCGCCAGATTGATTGGCAGGAAGGGGCGACAAACGATGCACAGGCCGAGGCACTGACTGGGTTTGCCTTGCTCTCCAAAAATTATGCCCTGACCGTCGCCGCGCGCCCCGCGTCTGTGCTGGAAGGGCCGCAGATTACGCCCGCCGGCTTAGGTTTGCCCGCCGACGTTGCCCCCCAGGCGGCATTGCACGCCACGCTGGACGAGCCATTGTTGCTGATCACATCTGCCCACCGCTTCCTGCTCGTCCCCGCGCGTGAGTTGCTTAATTATCAGACGGCAGGGCTGGCGCTGGCCGATATCCACCGCTTTGATCGAGGTGAGCAGCTCTGCCTGATCCACCGCTGGGACGCGTTGAAGGATCACGCAGCCTTGATCCTGGTCAGCAACCAGGGGTACGCGCGCCGCTTTGAAATGGCGCAACTGCGGCCGCTGGTCGAAGGTCCGAGCCTGACCAAGATCGATTGGTCGCTGCCCGGCTGGCCGAAAGTGGTGATCGGCGCGCAGGCCCAGCAGACGTTGGTGCTGGTAAACAACCTGGGTCGCGCCGTCCGCTGGCCGCTTGAGGCGGTGCGCCGCACCGGTAGCCGGGTGATCGCCAAATCCAAAACCGATGAGTTGATCGGTGGGTGCGGTGCACGCGACGAGACTGCTTTTTGGCTGCTATCGGCGGATGGCTACGCCAAGTGGGTTCACGCCGCACACATTCCCTTGGCGCTCGAACGCGCGCCGCAGAGCACATCAAGCCAGAGCGCGTTGCCCCCAAGCACCTTACTTGTGCGCCGCCGCGGGTTCATTTGTGGCCTAGTCGCAGCCAGCAATCCGGATCCCGTTTGGGTGATCACAACCTCGCGTCTACTACGCATCGAGCCGGCCGCGACACCCCATGAAGGGGTAGAATCGGCCACGATGCACAAGGTGATCGAGTTAGGCAAGGGTGAAGGAGTATTGGGGGTATTACAGTGATCAGTAGGTGCGGTTTGTAACCGCACCTACTGCTGCGTAAGCCGTTTCCAGACCAAATCCGCATGGCTGATCCGAATATTGCCTTCATCGTCGATGAAGCGTTCTGCACTGTCGGCAGGGAAACAGATCAGATCAAATTCAGCGCGGCGATCCAATTTGTCTAGGGCGTCTGTAATAATCTCGGCCCAGGCGTTGAGGTTGGTTTCCCACTTGGCAATCGCAAAATGGGTGCTGCGATAGCGCCGGACGAGCGAGTGCAGTTTTTCCACACCCACCTGGCCGGCTTCGCCCCAAAAGCGGGGATCAGCGCGCGGATCGATGGGGTGCAGGGCAACAACATCCGGCTTGTAGCGGTCATCGATGGCAATTTCGACCTTCAAATCTGGGTAGACGGGCAGGTAGAGCGCCCAGAGCAACGCTTTCATCAACACATGCTGGGTGTGCTCATTCGGGCGCTTGATAAAGACCACTTGGCGACCGTGCGCCTTGAGGGTCCACTTGCGGCGGAGAAGAAGGTCACTGCTCATTGCACGATTATAGGCGAGCAGCTATGGAGCTACAAATCATCCGCTTCACACGTAACTTTTCAAACGCCAGCCCGTCTACTAATCACAATCGATCTGTCTGGCGATTGCTCAGATCGTCGGTGCACCCCAAATATTTTCGCTCAGCAACATCACACTGACCGCGAAACCGGCAGTGAATTTGATTAACCCAGAAGGACCAAATGAACAATGGCGCTTAAACGCTTGTTACATCAATCTGCACACAACCGGCCGGGAAAGTTTATTGTCGCGTGCTTGCTTGTCATCGGCTCGTTGTTTTGGGCCAGCCAACACCTTTTTGTTCGGCCAGCAGCCGGCCAGGCCAATCCTTCCGACCCCCTCTATAACACGTATCTGCCGCTGATTCAATCACAAGCTGCGCCCTTGGCCGCACCCGACCGCATTTGGGACCCGCGCCTGGATCAGCGCGGCGCAGTGCTAGTGCCCGCCCAAGTAGCACCCGGTGCGGGCTATTGGCGGCTGATCAAGGCAGTTTGGTTCAACAGTGTTGAGTCGGCAGGAAGACACCACATCCTGGTCGATACGCTCGCCGTGTCTGGGACGCGGCAAACGGATGTACCGGTCTTGATTCGGTGGGCGGACGGGACAACGACGGTGACCACCCAAGCCAAAACCGGCGAGGAGTTTGCCGCCGATTTTCCCATGTTTTCAATTGCCCCCGCCTACGTAGCGCACCCCGCTGACGGCGCGCCAGCGGATCATGTGGAAGGCATGGGCATGGGTGAAATCGATGATCCACTGCGCGCCCATCACACCAGCTATGGCTTGACGTGGCAGTGGACGACGGCCGGGGCGACGATTACCCCCACGTTGACCCCCACCGCCACGGCGACGCCCACCGTGATGGCAACTTCAACGCCAACCGGAAC
>JBBRVA010000727.1:0-4515 GCA_038247295.1 Caldilineales bacterium
TCGTGGGCAGAGATGTAGGCATAGATACTTGCAATGTTTTCATACTATTTTTGCCCTTTCAGCGTTCCAAATATCGATCAGCTTTTGAAGGTTTGCACCGATAATTGATTCAATCTCGTTTAATTCTGAATTGCGATAGTCTTGATTTCTTGCCAGACGGAAAGGGGACAACCAAAACTTGGCTGTTTTACCTTGCTTATCAACGTGAATATGAATCGGTTCATTTAAATCAAACTAGAAGTTACGCAGTTGCGATCACCGCCATCTCTGGCGGCTGCCGGCAGGATGCCAGCGTTCCCGGGGCAACTGCGTAACTTCTACAAACATTACAAAATAAAATTTATAACCTTTTTCTCGATGTGCTGTTGGCATATAGTTCGTTTATCTATGTAGAAATTTCTTGATTCTTTAGGGGCAATTATACTCTATCTCATCTTGTTTTACGTAGTTCTCCCATTTAAGATTCTATGCCGCAGGGTTCATATGCGCTCAAAAATTCAAATTTGATTAGGAGCATCTAAAATCTATGCAAACACGCCAATGTGGTAATAGTGACCTGCATCTGTCCGTGATTGGGGTGGGCTGCTGGGCGTTTGGTGGTGATGAAGGCGATTATTGGGGCGCGCAGAATCAGAGCGATGTCAACGATCTGGTGCGCCGCGCGGTGGATCTGGGCATCAACTACTTTGATACCGCCGAGATCTACAACAATGGCCGTAGCGAAACCTCACTGGGCATTGCCTTGCAGGGCGTGCCACGTGATCGGGTGATTATTGGCAGCAAGGTGACGCCAGCCCATTGTTATCACGACACCCTGATCGAAAGCTGCGAAGCCAGCTTGCGCCGGTTGGGCGTCGATACGATTGACCTCTACATGATCCACTGGCCGCTGCATCCGCACTCGATGCGCCACGTCACCACCGATGAAAAGATTATCAACAACCCGCCCGGCGTGGAAGAAGCCGCTACGGCATTGAGCAAGCTCCAGGCGCAGGGCAAGATTCGCCACATCGGCGTGAGCAACTTTGGCAAGCGCCGGCTGGATGAAATCTTGGCCACGGGGATCACGGTGGCGGCCAATCAACTGCACTACAACCTTGTTTCACGCGCGATCGAAGATGAGATCATGCCCGCGTGCCAGGCGCACGGGGTCGGCATTCTCGGCTACATGACGATCTTGCAGGGTATCTTGGCCGGCAAATACAAAACCCTGGATGAGATCCCAGCGCCACGCCGGCGGACCCGTCACTTTCGTGGTGACAGCACACCGCTCAGTCGTCACGGGGAAGCGGGCGCTGAATCCGAGCTGCAAGCCGCGTTGGATCAGATCCGTGCGATTGCTGATGAGGTGCAAATGCCGATGGAACAGTTGGCGATCCGCTGGGCCTTTGCCAACCCGGCGCTTACCTGTGCCCTGGTCGGGGCGCGCAACGTGGCGCAAATCGAGGCCAATGCCGCTGCTGGCGCCGAGTCGCTCCCCGCCGATGTGGTCGCACGGCTGAACGCAGCTACACAGCCGTTAAAAGAGAAATTGGGGCCCAGCCTCGATTATTACGAGCACACAAGCCTGGATCGCACCCGCTAGAGAGCTATGCTCTACATTGTACGGTCGTTCAACTTACCTGGGGCCACAAGCTGCTAAACAAGTTGAACGACCGCGCAAACCGCTTCAATTAACTCCTGCCATCGAGAAATCACTGGAAACGGGATCTAAAATTTTGACAAATACCGCCGCAATGGGTTACTATCGCAAATGATGGTAACGGTACCATATCACGTATGGCATTGGCTACCCTAGACTCCCTTGTAAAAATTCAGTCCACCCGTCAATCTACAAAAGCGAAATATTTTGTGTACTTGTGCGTGCTGCGTAAGCAGTATCAATGAGACACCTAGATGATAGACGTATAGTTTCGCCATTATCGAACGCAAAGAAATAGCATGAGCCTGTTATGGGATAGTTTGCGTACTTTTTCTGCGGTTTTGTCTTAAATTGACAGACCAACCATTGTCGGTTATGATGTGTAATATCCCATCCAATTGTGTGAGCCGGAACAGCAGCAGTGCTCCCCACCGGCTCACCAATTCGGTTTACGCAGGCTTTGCTGTATAGTTTGCACTATTTCCAGATTGACGCGCATAAATTCCTTGTTTAGGCACGGCGCGTTGTTCTATTCTATTGCTTCAACTTACTATTTTCCCAAACAAAGGAGCGAAGTCTGTAACAAGCCGGAATGTCTCGTCGCAGACTTTATGAACATTCCGCACGAAGCCGCTCGTCTGGACGGTGCCTCTTCCTGGCGCATTCTGTCGGATATCATTTTGCCGCTTTCCAAGCCCGCGATTGCTTCGGTAGTTATCTTTGCCTTTATCGGCAACTGGAACAATTTTCTACCGCCGCTGATCTACATTCGTTCGATGCCGCGTCAGGTCTTAGCCGTGGGCTTCAATATGTTCCGTGGTCAATTTGGCCAGGCTGATTACCATTATATGATGGCCGTCGCCGTCCTCGTCTTATTGCCGGTGCTGGTCGTCTTCTTTATTGGCCAACGCGTCTTCATCCAAGGTATTGCCACGAGCGGGCTGAAAGGCTGATTTGTGCGGCTGATTATGGGGAGGAGAAACGTAGTAGATTTACGCTGAAATGGCAACCAACCAACATGGTAAATCAATGTCGCGTCGACGAATCACGAATCGATATCCGCCGTTCTAGTTTCATCAATTAGCCACTCCTCGTATTCATGCTCCAGTAGATCGGCCAGGGTTGCGTTATATGCTTACGCCCATATCATAATATCGGAACGAATGCAAGCTCCTTTTTCGTTGATCAATTAAGCGAGTGTTGTTCTACATCGCATTCTGGTATAATGCGTTGGTAGCTTTATACTGGGCCAAAGTTGGTCATGAAGAGTGCCGTCCGCGTGTAGAAAGATCGATGTAAAATGGCGTCAATTGCCACGCATGAGGCCTATATGCGCCGCTGTCTTGAACTTGCCCAAGCGGCAAAGGCGCGTGGCGATGTACCGGTCGGTTCATTAATCGTCAAAGAAAATGTCATCCTGGCCGAAGCCAGCGAACGGCTGCCGGCTTCGCTCGATATTGCTGGCCACGCCGAATTATTGGCCATTCGGCAGGCATGCACCGTGCTCAATACCCTGGATTTGAGCGAGTGCACCCTCTACACCACGGCCGAACCATGTTGGATGTGTTCCTATCTCATCCGCGACGCCCATATTTCGTGGGTCGTCATCGGCACACCGACGCTTAGTGTTGGCGGCCTTAGCTCGAACTATCCAATCCTGCGTGATCCCACCCTCACCCATTGGCCCTCGCCCCCACAGATCATACGCGATGTCTTGCTCGCTGAATGCAGGGCCGTGCGCGCTTTATAGCTGGCCCACTGTTGATTCATTTTCCACACCTATCTCAACCTAATCATGCTAAAAAACAATCAATCCATCCATAATGCCGCGTTACCGGCGGCCAAAGTCAACTTGCCCTGGATCGGCTGGGCACTGGGGTTGGCGGCAACGCTCGGCTTCAGCATTGCTACGCCTCTCAGCCGCTATGCGATTGTGGGCGGGATGAGCCCCACCACGCTGCTGCTGGCGCGCTTGCTGCTCTCGATGGTCTTCTTGGGTGCTTATGTCATGCTCACGAAGCCGGGTCAGCTCAAATTAGACCGCCGGGGCTTGCTGGCCGTAGTCGGCATGGGTCTCCTCAACGGTGTCAGCACACTCACTTTTTATGAATCGCTGCGTTTTCTGGATGCATCGCTGGCGATCATGCTTTTTGCGGCCAATCCTGTCGTTGTGTTGGCGTTGTTGGCCCTGCGCGGCGAAAAGTTCACCTATCGCCAGACGATCCGGGTGGGGCTGGCGCTGGGTGGCATCTATTTGTTAACGGGGCCAGGCGGCGCAGCGAACTGGATCGGCGTGCTGCTCGTCGCCGCCACGATTGTCTTCTTTTCGATCCAGATGGTAGGTGTGCAATGGTATTTGCAAGCCTATGATACCACGGTGGTTACCTTTTATATTGCGGCCGTCGCCACATTGGTCACCGCGGCTTGGTGGTGGTTGCTTGGCGAAGGTTGGCCTGGATTCAGCGCGCAGGCGTGGCTGAGCATTGCCCTGCTGGCCATCGTCAGCACATTTATTGCCCGGCTCTGTTTCTATGACGCCATCCAACGCCTGGGCAGTGGGCAAATGGCGCTGCTAATGCCCACCGAAACCCTGTTGGCCGTAATCTGGTCATTGCTCTTTTTGGGCGAACGGCTTACATTGCTGCAATGGCTGGGCGCCAGTCTGATCTTGACGAGTGCCTTGTTGGCGATCCAGCGGCTGGGGCGCGTGCGCTGGCCGGCCCGCTGGCGTGCGTGGATGTTGAAAGATTGATGGGCAGAATAATACCCTTCGTGGAGATTAGAGATTGGGTCACCCAAATCTCTAATCTCCAATCTCCACTAGCAACTGATTTCTCGGAGCAAAGTATGGCTGAATTAGCTGTCAACGACAA
>JBBRVA010000728.1:0-4505 GCA_038247295.1 Caldilineales bacterium
ATGACTGATTAGTCATTTATAGTCGACCTTACTATGCGCACGAAAGATAGCAGTAAGAAAGAAGCCATATTTGACGCAACGCTGCGTTTGATTACCGAACGCGGCTTCCACGACACGCCTACGGCATTGATTGCGAAAGAAGCAGGCATTGCCTCTGGTACGCTATATCTCTATTTTGCGAGCAAGGAAAAGCTGCTCAATCAGCTCTACCTGAATGTAAAACAAAATCTAACCGCTGCGGTCATGGACGGTTATACTGCCGAGTTAACTTTGCAAGAGGGGTTAGAGTTGGTCTGGCGCAACTTCTTGAATCACTGCCTGGCCAACCCTGTGGCCTTTGCCTTTATTGAACAGTTTGAGAATTCACCTTTGCTCGATCAAGCGACGCTGGCCATGGGGGGAGAGATTTTTCAGCCCGTATATAACTTAATTGCCGAAGCCAAGGCGCGCAAAGTGATAAAAGATATTCCGACCAGCTTGCTTACCTACTTGTTTTTTATCCCTATGGCCTATTTTGTAAAACAGCATTTTAAACTTCAGGCCACGCCTAGCCAGGCTGACATTACAACGCTGTTTCAAGGTTGTTGGGATGCTATTAAGCGCTAAGTTTTTTTATGAAGAAAAATGACTGACTAATCAGTTTCTTGCTGATTCCACACAAGGAGAAAAAAATGAACTGGACAACTGAACAGATCGCTTCCCAAAAAAATCGAATCGTCATCGTGACCGGCGCGAACAGTGGCATTGGGTACGAAACCGCCAAAGCACTGGCCGCCAAAGGGGCAACCGTCGTTTTGGCCTGCCGCAATTTGGACAAAGCCAACGAAGCCGCCGCCGAGATTCGTAAAACGATGCCCGACGCAGACTTGGATATTATCCCGCTTGACTTGGCCGACTTGAGTTCGGTACGCAAATTTGCCACCCTTTTTAATGCCAAGTACTCAAAATTAGATTTACTGATCAACAACGCGGGCGTCATGGTACCGCCTTTGACCAAAACCAAAGACGGGTTCGAGCTGCAATTTGGCGCCAATCATTTGGGTCATTTTGCGCTCACAAATTTGCTCCTGGAAAAGATTATGGCCACGCCTAAGGCGCGCATTGTCAACGTTAGCAGCGGTGTGCATCACCAGGGAAAATTGGATTTTGAAAATTTGAATGCGGAAAAAGGCTATGCCGCCTGGGGTGCTTATGCGCAAAGCAAGCTAGCCAATCTGCTCTTCACACTCGAACTGAATCAACGCTTAACCGCTGTCAATAGTGATGCGATTGCCACCGCTGCCCACCCTGGCTGGACGCTGACCGGCTTGCAGAATGGTGTGGCGTTGTGGGCGAGTCGTCTTTTGGGTCAGCCAGCGCCAATGGGCGCATTGCCCACCCTCTACGCCGCGACATCGGCGGACATCAAAGCCAACGATTATGCTGGCCCGGGTGGGTTTCAAGAAATGCGCGGCTATCCCAAAAAAGTTGATCGCAGTGCGGCGGCGAAAGATCCAGCCGTGGCCAGTCGTTTGTGGCAAGTGTCAGAAGAACTTACTGGTATTGCTATCACCGCTCAAATATAGCTGTCGGAAGTAACCAAAAGCGATATAGGACGCGGATAAACGCGGATTTTTTATAGTTTTTATAAAAATCCACGTTTATCCGCGTCCCCCCACCTCTCGCTCTTTGACAAGCGATTTGCCCAATTTTATCCATTTGTGCCCGCTACTGTTCACATGCTATAATTCCACATTATCTTCTTATCCATGCTTTGATTAAAAACCCATGAGGAACGTGAACTCAGTCACATTCAGATCTCGAGAGCCGCGATTGATTAGCGCATCGCCCGTGGATGCATTATCCAACTTTAATTCCTAAACTAGCAGGCCGCAGGCTCTCACCGAAAGGAGGAGCTGAATGGGCAGCGCTTTTCATCTGCAACAAATCATCGAACGCTATGTGTCACTGCTCGACGCCGAAACGGTGGAATTTCTGGACCGTGCGGTCAAACAGATCGTGGCCTGCAAACGCGACAATCGCAAGGTTGTGGTCGCGACGGGCAGTGGCCCCAATCTCCACGAAGGCGTCACCACGCTGATCGCCGAGTTGATGACCAAGGGTGTCATCGACGGCATTCTCACCAGCTCAGCCGTGATTGCACACGAGATGGCCGGCACGCTCGACAAGGTCAAGCGTATGGACGGTCGCCAACTGGGCTTTGGCGCCGACGTGTTACCCAAAGGCTTCACTTTCGAGATGACGGAAATGGCCGACGCCGAGCTCGATGCATTGCGTCACGAACTGGAACTAGATGATGACCTTCTGGCCCGTTGTCGCCAGGCGGAAGGCCAGACGATTATCAAGGCCGCCGGCAATATGGCCTATCCAATGGGGCTGCGCAGTGAACGCCTAGCGCGTGAGATCATGAGCATTGCCCATGCCTACGGGCTGCCGTTTGAAACCGTGGCCGGGTGGGGTGCTGATCCGCGCACGATGATCGGCGCGGGGGCCAGACATGGTTTGCCCGTGTTGGTCAGTGTGCCCCAATTGGTTGGCGGTGGCGCCGTCGGCTTGGCCATTGCCGATAGCACGACGATCACCCAACGCTCGATGCGAGTGGCAGAATTGCTCGGTTCGGCGGATGTGATCATCGAATCGGCTGTGGCGCTCACCCAAGAAATCCACGATGGGCCGTTCGAGGTCTATACTGGCCACGGCATCTGGGCCACTTGGGATGGCCTGCGTACCTATTCCTTGGAAGGTAAGGCACTTGTGCGCATCGACCTCGATCCAAACTTGAAGCAAGCTTGGCTGGCAGAGCGTCAAAGCCAGACCGTGCAGGCGGCGATCAACCAGGGTTTACCCAAGACCAAACTGACCGGCATTCCCTTCCGCATGGAAATGTCTGGCTTTGCGCGCCTGGAAGGCAGCCTCCCAGTGATCGGCGATATCGGCGTAATCTGGCCGGTGTTAGCCTGCAAGGTGGCTGCGGCATTGCACATTGAACTAGATTTTGTCAGCCACCCGCAGCAGACGCCTGAAGGCAAGGCGATGCGCGAATGGATTGTCGAGCAAGTCAAACCGATCCAACGCGATCGGTTGTTGCAGACAAGCCGAACCTATCAAAGGCGCGGATAAGCTGCGTATCGCTGCTTTTTTGCATCACCCCTATCCACAAAATTGAAATCATAAGAAGCGAGGTTGATTCTATCGTGCAAGACGAATTATCCATCCCTTACGCCTTAACTGCCGAGCAAATTGACCGCTACCGGCAGGATGGCTATATCAAACTCAAACATGTGCTCTCCGCCTCGGTTTTGGCCGAGTACGGCCCTGAGATTGCGCACATGGTCCAGCAATTAAATACACAGACCAAACCGTTGAGTGATCGGAATACTTATAGCAAAGCGTTTCTCCAAATTGCCAACATTTGGGAACAGAGCGCTAAAGTCAAAACATTCGCCTTTTCCAAACGGTTGGGACGCATTGCGGCCGAATTGATGGGCGTCGACGGCGTGCGCATGTATCACGACCAAGCGCTTTTCAAAGAGGCTGGCGGTGGCTTCACCCCCTGGCACGCCGACCAATTCTACTGGCCACTGAGCAATGAGAATTGTGTAACCGCCTGGATTCCCTTGCAGCCGGTTTCATCCGCCATGGGCCCCCTGGCTTTTTGTGTAGGCAGCCAACGTCTGTTCGCCCATCGCGACCTTTCGATTAGCGATGACAGCGAAGCGCAGATTGGGCGTACACTCAAGGACTATCCCAAAGACGAGACGCCGTTTGACTTGGGCGAAGTTAGCTTCCATGCCGGTTGGCTCTTTCATCGCGCCGGTCCCAACAACACCGAGCAGATGCGCGGGGTGATGACCATTATCTACATGGAAGACGGCATGCGTATCGCCGCGCCCAAAAATCCCAATCAACAACGCGATTGGGATAATTGGTTGCCTGGCGCGCAACTCGGGGAAGTGATCGACACGCCGCTTAACCCGGTGATCTATGCGCGCCGCGCTGAAGCGTAACACCTTGGAAGAGACGAAACCTGATGAAAATTATCGGCATCATCCCGGCGCGCTACGGGTCGGCGCGACTGGAAGGCAAGCCGCTCAAGGATATCGGCGGCAAACCTATGATTCAGCGCGTCTATGAAGCGGCGCAACAAGCCCAATGGCTCGATCAAGTCTATGTCGCCACCGACGATGCACGCATCGTTGCCGCGGTGGAACAATTCGGCGGTAACGTGCGGCTGACTTCGGTTGATCACAAAACCGGCACCGACCGCATTGCCCAGGTGGCGGCAGAGCTCGACGTCGAGATTGTTGTCAATCTGCAAGGCGATGAACCCTTAGTCAACCCGGCCATGATCGATGAGGTGATCCAGCCATTAGTGGACGATTCCCACCTGCCGATGAGCACGTTGTGCGTCCCAATGTTGGAAGAGGAAGCGCTGCACGACCCTAATGTGGTCAAGGTTGTCTTTACTCAAAAAGGGGATGCGCTCTATTTTTCGCGGTCATTAA
>JBBRVA010000729.1:0-4498 GCA_038247295.1 Caldilineales bacterium
CAAACAATGGCCCGTCATGTAGCGCGCATCGTCGGAAGCCAGAAAAAGGGCGGGGCCAGCCAGTTCATCCGGCTCACCTACGCGGCCCAGTGGGATGTTCTCGCCGCGCAGCGCTTTAATTTCGGGATTCATACCCGAACTGTCAATCGAGCCGGGGACGAGTGTATTGACGCGCACACCATAGGGCCCCAAGTCAAGCGCCATCGCCCGCGTCAACGCCTCGATGCCACCTTTGGCGGCGTCATACGCGGCATTGCCGCGATGGGCACGCGAGGCCCCGCCCGACGACAAGTTGATGATCACACCAGACCGTTTGCCCGCCATGATCTGAGCGGCGCGTTGGCTACACAGAAATGCGCCGGTCAGGTTGACGCCGATGATGCGCTGCCACCAATTCTCATCCGCCTCTAGAAAATGGCGCTCGGTATTGGTCAGGCTGGCATTATTGACCAGCACATCGACGGTGCCAAAGTGGGCAATGGTCGTGTCGAACAGGTGATCAACCTGCGCCTTATCGGCCACATCCACAGTGACGCCCAGCGCTGACCCACCGTGGGCATTGATCACCTCGGCGACGGCCCCCGCGCCGACGGTGTTCACGTCGCCGACAATCACATGCGCGCCTTCGGCGCCGAAGCGCTGCGCAATCGCACGGCCAATCCCGCTCGCCGCACCGGTGACGATCACGACTTGGCTGGTAAAACGTTTACTCGCTAGGGTCATAAGTTCCTCGTTATTAGGAAGATCGGACGCGGATGAACGCAGATGAACGCAGATTTGGGTTTTATCCGCGTTCATCCGCGTTTATCCGCGTCCCAAATTGCTTTTGTTTTATAGGTTTCATATTACCTGGGCAGTTTTCAGCGCCGGACGATCAAGCCGGAAGCGTTCGATATTATGCGCAGTGGACCCCTGCACAGCCAGATCAGCCAGGATGCGGCCAATGACGATACCGAACTTGAAGCCGTGGCCGGAACAGGGTGAGCCGATCACAATCTGCGGATAGGCCGGGTGACGATCTAGAATAAAATCTTCATCCGGTGTCATCGTGTAACGACAGGTAACGGTCTCGATAATATTTTCGCCCAAGGAGGGTAAGAGGTTGGCGACATAGGCGCGCAAATGGGCCAAACGCAACGGATCGACGCTACGATCCGGATCATCCGGCGCCACTTCTGGCCCCGTGCGATCAAACATCAGCTTGACACCGGGGTGACCAAAGATCGGGAAGCCACTGCCCAACGAGGCCGTGCCGGGGAAACGATGGATGAAAAGCGGGAAACGGCCCGGCACAAAGGGGGCCGGATCGGACGGTTTGTAGAAGGCCAGCAATTCCTTTGTCACGGTTAGCGGCAGGTCCAGATCGAGTTGACGTAGCAAGGGGTGCATCCACGAACCAGCACTCAGAATCAGACGCGCGGCGGTATAGACGCCCTGATCGGTGCGCACCTCTATCCCTGCACCAAGTGGACGGATGGCGCGGGCGGGTTCTTGCTCGCGCACAATCGCGCCATGACGGCGGGCTTGGGCCACGAGCATGGCCACGCACAGATCAGCCGCCAGCAGGCTGTAATCCGGTTGATAGTAACCGATCGTCGCTTCCGGCACATTAAATTGGGGAAAGCGGCGCATAATTTCGTCGCGATCCAGGCTTTCGAAGGGTACGCCGACTGCCTCGTAGGTGGCGCGTATGCCATCCAACATAAAGGCATCAGGCGCGCCAAAGTCAAAACCACCCACCTTAAAAATGAGTGAAGCGTTGGACTCAGCTTCTAGTTGGTCCCAGAGCGCATAGGCGGCGCGCGCTAATTGCACATAATCCGCGCCGTCATAGGCCAGGCGGATGATACGTGATGGGCCGTGTGAACTGCCTTGGGTATGCCCTACGGTAAACTGTTCAAGCAGGAGCACACGTTGACCATCTTTGGCCAAATGGTATGCCGCGGCAGCACCCATCACGCCGCCGCCGACAACGATCACATCGGCTGATGTATCGGCCATTGACTTCCCTTCTTTCGTATTTGGTGAGTTGGTAAACAGGTAAACAGGTAGACAGGTAGACAGGTAGACAGGTAGACAGGTAGACAGGTAGACAGGTAGACAGGATACAAACCATATCTACCTATTTACCTGTTTACCCAGCTAGTCTAGCACGTAATTATATTACATACAATGACGAGAGTTTATCCTACACATACTCGGCGAACCAGGCCAGCGTATCTTCCCAGGCTTGCGTTGCCTGCTCTTCGACATAGCGCTCGCCGGTGTCGTTGTGGAAGGCATGGTTGACACCCGGGTAGATCGTGATCTGGTAAGTGATACCAGCATCTGCCAACGCCTGCTCCAATGGCTCGATGCCACCGTTGATGCGTTCGTCTTGTTCGGCGTAGACGCCAAAGACCGCGGCTTGGATGTTGGGTACCTGATCCAGCTCAGGGGCAGGGCCGTAGAAGGGAACCGCGGCCTTGAGATTGGGCAGCGCGGTAGCGGCGCGCCAGGTAATGCCACCACCAAAACAGTAGCCCGTCATGCCAATCCGTTCGCCATCGACCGTCTCCAGCGTTTGCAGATAGTCGAAACCGGCGGAAAAATCACCCACATGGCGTTCGGGGCCGGCATCTGTCAACAGGCCGGGGACTTCATCGCGATCGCGCGAGGCGGTGCCGCCCTCGCGGGAGAGCAGATCGATGGCCAGCGCTACATAACCGGCCTTGGCAAAACGACGCGCCACATCTTGAATATGGGGCGTTAAACCCCGGTTTTCATGACAAACCAAGATCGCGGGATAGACGCCCGCGGCCGCTGGCTGTGCCAGGTAGCCCATGATCTCGTCGGCCCCGCTGGGGAATGTAATTTCGCTTGCCTGCACATCGGGATCGTCGGTAGCCACCGACAGGGGACTTTGCGGTTCCGTGGTTGGCGCAGGCGCCGCTTGCGCCGCGGCCGGGGTAGCGGTGGGCATCGCTTCGTTGGCAGCCGGCAACTCGATTGGTTGGCAGCCGGCCGCCGCCATCGCGGCTACTGTCGCAGCCATACTGCCCGTGATAAAAGCTACGCGCCGGATAAAAGTACGCCGACTAAGCAAGCCCTCGCGGTAGTCATCATAAAACTCTTCGACGAGATACTTCTGGAAGGTGTCTAGCTGTTTCATCTACAATCCTCCTTTGGGTATGTGCGTGAATATCTACGTGAGGCTACGATTGTTGTAAGCAGCACCCCAGCCTAACTTTCCCCCAACAACAAACGGATGAATGAATAGGATGGGGTGCGTAGTTACCTCTGGGTATGTATAATCTACCAAGCGCCATGACGAAGTAACATTTCTCTCAAAAGCTGCAAGATTGATACGGGAAACAGGATACGGGATACGGGGCTAGGTTCTATCCCGTATCCTGTTTCCCGTATCCCGTATCCCTGCTGTAGCATCCTCCAATGCGGGATGATAATAGGTAGCGGCCAGCGCAATGATGGCGGCCAGGGCCAGAATGCCCGGTGCCAGCAGTGGATTGGCACCACTCAGGGCTGCCCAGAAAGCGGCGCTGGTTGTGGTATTCGGTCGAATCTCCAACGCAAAGGCCATGTTGTATTCGACATGCTCATAGACGCCAAAGAGACTGCCCAGGATATTGAGCACCATCACGATCTGTAACGCGCGCAGGGTAGTGCGTTGTGGGCGAAATAGCGCTGCGGCCACCGCAATCAAGCCCAATCCAGACAGGATAAAAGGAATGAACTGCACCAGATCTTGCCGATGCTCGACGAGCAACAGATCTACAACGGTGCCGATGCAAAGTGAGCCGGCCAGCACAAGCAGAAAGCGGCGCAAGCGTTGGACAACAATCTCGGCGCTCATTCGGTCTCCAGATAGCCCTCGGCACCCGCCAACTGTTCCGGTGAGACTTGCTGGGCTAGTGCGGCGAGAAAGGCTTCATTCGATGCATAGGGCCGCCCAGCGATCAAAGCGGCGGCGACGGTCTCATCGACCCCAGGCAATTGTTGGAGGGTTGCGGCATCCGAATCGTTGGCGCTGATTGGCACAAAGATATATTGTTCGTACTCCGCCACCTGCGCCTCATCCACGTACTTGCCGATCTCTTGGCGGAACTGCTGGATGCTGACATAGGGGCGATATTCCTCGAACTCGCGCACCATGCGGTTGCCCGTGTTCGGGATGGTAAGAATTTCTTCCGGCGTGACTGTGTTAATGTTGAACTTAGTCATTGCGACACTTTCTACCGGGGCTGTCGTTGCGCCAGTAGCCGTAGTTTCCGTTGTTGTCGTCACTTCTGTGGTGGTTGTCGTGTCGGTCGTGGCCGTTGTGTTAGCCGGCGCTGTCGTCGCCGTGGCCACAGGGGCGATGGTGGGTTCTGGTGCATTGGTGGCCGCGCCACAAGCGGCGAACAAGCCACTCACTAGGAGCACAACCAGGGCAAGGGCAAAAAATTTGACGGTTGATATTTTCCACGTCAACCAAGACGGGCGTTGGGTGGTGCGTTGC
>JBBRVA010000730.1:0-4482 GCA_038247295.1 Caldilineales bacterium
CACATTGCATCCGCTGTTGCTTTACTACAGCCAGGAAGCGCGCATGTATGCCCTGCTCACTGCGCTGGGCATCTTAACCGGCTATTGCGTGCTCCAGATTGCGCAGGATGGCAAAGATCGCCGCTTTCTACGCGCCTACGTCTTAAGTGCAACTGCTGCGGCTTATACGCATTATTTTGCTTTCTTCCTCCTCTTGGCGCTGGGCATCGCTTTCCTGTTGGATCGAAAGCCCCATGCCGCCCTGCGCCACTTTCTGGTGGCTAACCTGCTTGTCTTAATGCTCTACATTCCCTGGTTCACCGCACTCTTTACGCGCTTGGCGGTGGATGCCAGTTATTGGCAGGGACGCCTCAACGTTTGGAACGCCCTGCGCAGCGTTGTGATTAGCTTTACGAGTGGCGCCACTGTACGTGAGACACAAGCAACCTGGCTGCTGATCCCATTTGCACTGGTCACACTTATGGCGCTGCTCGTACTCTGGCGGGCTGCGGATCATTCTCCTGGCGAGCCGGCAACTGGCAACTGGCAACTGGCAACGCTCCACTATGCCCTGCCCTGGTTGATTGTGCCGGTTGCTGCTGTGTTGCTACTGGCCTCCTTTGCGCCCAAATTTAACCCCCGTTATGTGATGATTGCGCTGCCAGGGTTGATTTTAATCTGGGCTGCGGGGCTGGCTAGATTATTGGAGATTGGAGATTGGAGATTAGGTATGATAAGTCGTAATCGACTAATCTCTACTCTCCAGTCGCCAATCTCTTTTATCGCTATTATTTTTATCCTATCCACAGCGCTCTACGCCGATCGCAACTGGTTTTTCGACCGCACCTTTACCAAAGATGACTGGCGGTCGGCCGCCGATTTTTTGCGTCAGCGCCTACAGCCGGACGAGACCGTGCTCTTGATCAGCGGGCATGCCTGGCCGGTTTGGCATTATTACGCGCCCGACATTCCGGTGGTGCGCTTACCGGCCATCGACGTGTTGGATGTCAACGCTGTGCTCACCTTTGCCAATACGGTTGCTCCGCTACAGACGGCTTTTGGCGAACAGACTGGCAAAACGGGCGCATGGATCGTCGCCTGGCAGGATGATGTGGTTGATCCAACCGGGATTGTGCCAGCCCAACTGGAGCGCGCTGGCCGCGAAAAGGGGCAACCATCTACCTTTTGGGGGCTAACCCTACGTCGTTTTAGTGGTGTGAAACCCAAACATATTGTCGATGCGCCCCCGATCAAGACCGTCGTTGACGCTACTTTTGGCAATCAGCTTCGTTTGCAAGGGTACACCGTGCTAGACAACGGCGATCTGCTCCTCTTTTGGCAACGGCTCGACGATGGTGAGGCCGCCGATGCGGACTTTCAGATCAGTGGCGAAGTCTTCGCCGCCGATGGCGTCCTGCTGCGCCGCTTTCCCGATCAGCGCCCCGCTGGTTATGCTTACCCTGTTTCACGCTGGCCGCTAGCCCAAACCGTGATGGGCAAGATTCCGGCCGTCAACTGGCTCGGCGAACCGATTGGCGATGGAACCTACCGTTTGCGGCTGAGCGTTTACAACCTGACCACCGGCACATTGGACAAATTGCCTGTCGCTGGTCAGGACTTTATCGATTTGAATCCGCTGACCGTGCTCATCGATTAAGCCAAATCTAAGCATATACATCATCAGCGATGCACAACTGGTGAAAGTTGGGGCTGACCAGCGGGACATTTCCTTTGCCATTTCCTGCTTGGATCTGGTACACTCCTTTGTTATGATACGTCTTCTCTTTTATCCGAAAAATCGTATAGGTAGCTGTCTTTTACTCCTGGCACTCCTTCTCAGCGGCTGTGGCCAACTTAATTTTGCGATGGGCCCGCTGCTTTACGATGTTAAAGTCACTCCAGACTATATCACGCCCAACGCCGATGGCGACCAGGACGTTACCGACCTTCAATATAGCCTGCGCCGCACCGCCAATGTGAGCATCTATGTCGACAATACCGCGGGTGACCGCTTTTACTTTCGTCGCGAACGCCGGCGTTCCGCTGGTGAATACAAAGTCCAGTGGGGCGGTGCAGTCGATGAAGCGCGCACGGTAGAAACTGACTGGGGACCGCAAGAAATTCTAAGCCAGGTGTTAGGCGATGGCGTATACCAGTGGACGATCGAGGCAATTGATGAGCAAGGAAAAGTTGAAAGTGTCAGCGGCTCGATCACTCTCCAAGACGGTGATACGGAAGTGCCTGAGCTACACAACTTTACCGTTGCGCCTCAAATTTTTACACCTAATCAAGATGCGATCGCAGATCGGGTTAGTGTCAGTTATTATCTGACCAAGGATGTCACCCGTGATCCTTTGGTCTACTTGGAAGATCCGACCCAGCCAGCGATCCAGTTTCCCATTCCCGAGAAGCAAGGATTAGCCAAACCCACGGAGCGGGGCTATCACGAATATGATTATGACGGCGGTGTCGATCTGAATGCCGAACCGCCGCCGGATGGCACCTATTTTGTCGTGGGCGAAGTGCGTGATGCCGCCGGCAACGCGACCCGTGTCCGGCGTGAATTGACCATCCAAGAGGGGGGTAAGCCGCGCGCGGATGTGGCGCAAGCAGAAATTGATTGGCAGGGCGAGATGAATCGCGAAGTGCTGCTCACCCTGGGCGGTAAACTCTGTTTTACGGCTACGATTGCCAACGAAGGCGCAGTTCCGATCCGCACCTCGGGTCCCTGGCCTGGGCAGGAATACCAATTTGCCGAAAACTCCAACACGCTGGCTGTGCGCGAGCAAGATGATGCCTGGCTGCAACAAGCGGGCGTCTGGCGCTTTGGGATTAACTTTGATACGACTGGCGTCGATTTCCCTTTCCGCTGGGCTGTAGGGCGCCAAGAAGATTTAGAGATGCGTCTGATCAATGGCCATGAACAGTGGTATTTGTTGCCGGGCAAATCGGGGCAGGTCAGCGGTTGCATTGTGATCAATGAGCCACCGCCGGTGGGGACAGCCATTTGGTGGGGCGGCTTGATCCACCAATCAGTTGATGTGCCGAATAATAATATCGATTCGATCACTGTAAACGTTGGCGTGCCATAATTGTTGTCGATGATCTCCCCTATGCGCCTTGCTGTCATTATCCTGAGTTATAACACGCGCGATCTGCTGCGCAATTGTCTGCGCAGCGTTCTTGCATCTGCTGCTACGAGTGCGGATCAACTTAGTGTTGATGTGATCGTGGTCGACAATGCTAGCCCGGATGGCAGCGCCAACATGGTGGCTGCCGAATTTCCGCAAGCCTATCTGATTGCCGCACAAGAAAATCTGGGTTATACCGGTGGCAACAATCTTGCCCTGCATCTACTTGGCTTCAACGTCGCTGCCCCTTCCGCCTCCGACCACCAGTTGCCGACCTCGCTGGCAAAGCTGCCCGCGGCCGTTCTTCTCCTCAACGCCGACACGGAAATCTTGGGAGATGCTCTGTGGCAGATGGCAAAATGTCTCCACGAACGACCGGATGCTGGTGCATGCGGCGCCAATCTGCAATATGGCGATGGCCGCTTTCAACATGGCGCGTTTCGTTTTCCAGCCCTCTTTCAAGTCGCGCTGGATCTTTTTCCGCTCACTGGTTTACCCGGTATCCACCGCATTCACAATAGCCGGCTGAACGGGCGTTATCCACCGGCCCGTTGGCAGGCAACCCCATCATTCCGCGTGGATTTCGTGCTCGGCGCGGCCTTGATGGTACGCGGTGCGGCGATCCAGCAAGTTGGTGGCCTGGATGACGAATTTTTTCTCTATTGCGAAGAGATGGATTGGTGTTTGCGTTTGGCCGCGGCTGGCTGGCCGGTCTATGCAGTGCCGACTGCTCATGTGATCCACTATGAAGGGCAGAGTAGCCGCCAGGTGCGCTGGTCGGCGTACGAACGGCTCTGGCGCAGCCGCTTTCGTTTTTACGCTAAACATCGTAGCCATTATCCCCGTGGCTATCTAAGCGTGTTGCGAGGTTTGTTAGGGATTGGCCTGACATGGCGGAAACTCACTGCGCAGCGCCGCTTTGCCAACGGCAAGTTAACGGGTGAAGAACTGCAAGCCGAATTGAACGCGTATCAGGCCGTTGCCCAATTGTAGTAGACGCTAGTCCAGTGCGGCACAAGTAAATATGTAGTGAGACAGTGGGACAGTAGGACAGTAAGACAGTAAGACAGTGGGACAGTAAGTCAGTCAAACAGTCGGACACTCTACTGACTCACTGACTCACTGACTTACTGTCCCACTGTCTTACTAATTGTTCGGCGTAAAAGGAGACCGCTTTGCCATCGCTCGTCGCTGTAATTATTACCAAAAATGAAGCGCACAATATCGCCGATTGTATTGTCAGCTTGCGCGATTGGGTGCAGAAGATCGTAGTGTGGGATTCGGGCAGCACTGACGGCACCTGCGAGATTGCCTGGTTGGCTGGGGCATTGGTGGTGCAGCGCCCATTTGATCATTTTGCTGCACAACGCCA
>JBBRVA010000731.1:0-4480 GCA_038247295.1 Caldilineales bacterium
AGGGAAGTGATGAAAGACCAATTTTTTGCGGATTACCTGGAGCGGCTGGAGAATCTACAGCACAGGCTGCATAAAGAAGTGCAGGATCTGTCGGCGGAAGTAATGGACTGGTCGCCGGGACCGGCAATGAACCCAAAAATGAACTCTGTGGCGGTGCTTCTAGCCCATATCACCGGCGTGCTGCACGAGGGGATTGCTATCGCCCTGGATCAACCTCCGGGCCGGGTGCGCGAGCAGGAATTTCAGACGCGCGGCGTGCCGGGCGCCGAGATGCTGCGCCGTCTGGACGCCGTGCTCGACTACGCGCGCGGCGCTCTGCCCCGCTTGGGCCTGGAGGAGCTGGATCAAGCGCGCAAGGATGAGGATGGGACGGTCACCTGCGGTTGGGCCCTCTTACATGCCCTGGAACACGCCTACCTGCACCTCGGCCATTTACAATTAACCTGCCAGATGTGGCGGCAGCGGGAAAAGTAGAGAATATTGGCGCGGGATCATCCGCACGAAGACCCTGTTTGGGAATTTTATCGAACACCGAGCTTCTAGCGGCGAGCCAATCGCCAATCTTCTACGCCAGTGCCAGCGCAATCGCATCCTCCAACGACAATGAGCGTCCTTCGTCCCAAGCGGCAGCAAACGTCTTGGGCGGAAGGCGAGTCAAGCATTAACATCTAGCGCAAAACAATTGCGCGGTGCCGATTGGCTCAACCCGCTTCCGCCATGACTCATCCAATATTGCGTGCTAGAAATTCTGCTGGTGTGAGACAGGTGAAGAGTTGTTGCTGCGTAGCGGCTTCGCGTAAAAATTTCCGATTGCCTGAAATGAACAACGTGGCGTTACCAACTACAGCAGTCAAATAGATCAGTAAATCTTCACGCGGGATTTCAGGGGCTAGTGCCTGTGCAACTGCTAGAGGACGGTCTGGCAAGGAGATATATTCCACGGCGAAATCATGCCATAACCGACTGAAGATCAGACCTGCCCAATCTTTCCCGACAATACGCCGCGCAACGCGTCGTATTTGCTCTTCGAGAGGAAACGACAAAAGCAATACATCGGCTGAGCGGTTACGCAATAAGGTGATCACCTGCCCTTCCTCGCTCGTTAGGGTTCGGTAGCCTGTGATGAAAATATTGGTGTCGAGTAAGATGCGGTTGGACATTGCGGATCAACCCAAGCTCCATTCGGCTACCTGTTCACGTTTTACTTCCTCGACCAGTCGCAAAACATCCTCGGCTGTCTCGTAGCCAGCGGAGCGTAATGCCTGATCAAACTCCTGCATCGAGGCAGCAAATGCTTTATCATCCGCTACAACATCGGCCAGTTTGCGAGCGATGATGGTGTCTGGCGGCAACCAGATCAATAGCAATTCATCACCCGGTTGAAACCCAGTGAGATGGCGGATGAACGTTGGTAACAGAATTCCACCATTCTCGGACATTTTTACACGTTGCTGAGTTATTGTCGCACCCATCACTTGCTCTCCCTGTCTGCCAGTCTATCCTCTCTAGCACAATGGTTTCATTTTCACTATACCAAAGATAGCAGAAGAGTACAAACCGGCTGTGTAACACCCGTAGAAAATTTTGTGGAATTATTGGTGCATTGTACCTGCCACTCTGCTATACTAGTGAACACAAGAACTAGACCGGCGGCAACGAGAGGAGCATGATATTGTGAGTAAAATGACGAAGACAAATTACTTTGTGCTGACCGGCGCGATGGGCGGCGGAAAATCGACGCTGCTCCGGGAAATCCGCAAAGCTGGCATACGCGGTGTCGCAGAACCAGCACGGGAGATCCTGGCCGAACAGCGAGCAAGCGCAGCGGATGGCGTCCCTGAACAGAACGCGGCACTCTTTTGTAAGCGTATGCTTTCCAGATCGATTGAAAACTACAACCAAGCGATCAACGCAGCGGAAGTCCAGGTTTTTGATCGAGGAATTCCAGACATGATTGCGTACGCTGAGCTAGGCTCAATTGACGCAACGCCGTTCTCCACGGCTGCCGAGCAATACAGGTACAATCCAACGGTTTTTTTCTTTGCTGGGTGGGCAGCAATCTACACCACTGACGCAGAAAGAAAGATGAGTTTTGAAGAGGCAAGCATGTTTGGCGAGCGCGTACGCGTCATCTATCAGAAATTGGGCTATCAACTCGTGAACGTTCCGTTGCAGTCGATTGCAGAACGAACCAACTTTATTCTGGAAAGATTAGCTTGATTCAGAGACCAGCTTGCCGTTTCACATTTTCAGGAAGATAATCCATGCCATTGACTTGTGTTGCGCTTTCCGCACAGCATTTGCCCGCTGCGGCGGAGTTGGTCGCGGCGCGCTGCCGCGCCTTGCAGGCCGCGATCCCAGAAATACCCGCCCGGTACACCGAGGCAGAGACGATTTTGCCGCTCCTGGCCGACCTGGCCCAGCAGTCGCCCGGTTTGGTGGCGCTACGCGAGGGACAGCTCGTCGGCTTTCTTCTGGCTATGGTGCTGCCCTCGTTCCGTGGCAAACGCAGCGCCTACAGCCCGGAATGGGCCAACGGCGCGTTGCTGGCGGAAGCAGATACGATCTATCAAGCACTCTACGCCCAACTGGCGGCGCAGTGGGTGGCCGACGGTTGCATCCTCCACGCGCTCACGGTGTTGGCCAACGATACGCACGGGCTGGCCGGGTGGTATTGGCAGGGCTTTGGTCTAAACGGCATCGATGCCGTGCGCAACATGGACAATGTGGTGTCGGAGGCAGCGCCATTTACGATTCGCCGCGCAACATTGGCGGATTTGGAGTTGGTGGCGGCCCACAGCCTGGCCTTGCAGGAGCATCTGGCCAGGCCGCCCGTCTTTAAGTCGTTGGAAGAGCCGGACGGGCCAGATTATTACGCGCAGTGGCTGGCCGAAACGGACCACGTCATGTGGCTAGCCTACGACGACAATGGCATTCCGATCGGCAGCCTGGGCTTGGTTCCGGCCAATGCCGACACCCGCCTGCTCATGCAGGATCCTGGCACGCTCAACATCATGCACGCGTACACGGAGCCGGCCTGGCGCGGTCACGGCATTGCGGCTGCGCTGCTCGCCCAGGCCATCACCACCGGGCGCGCGCAAGGCTATGTGCGCTGCGCCGTGGACTTCGAATCGCCGAATATCACCGCCGCGCGCTTCTGGATACGGCACTTCCGGCCAGTTTGCTATTCGGTGATCCGAGTTGTCAGTTAGCCAGGATAGCGTTGGGAAATTAACCAAAGGATCGCACACGTATGCTGCTGGAGATTGACAAGATGGTCATGCACAGCTTGACAACCGACCGGCTCGTGCTGCGTCCCCTCGTCAGCCAGGATCTTGACGACCTTGCCTTCTTGCTGGCGCAACCCATTCTGATGCAATACATCACAGGTCATCCCCTTGCCTATGATCAGGTGCGCGACGGCTTGCGTGAGCAGATCAGCCAGCACGAGCAAGTTGGCTTTGGCTTTTGCGCCGTGATCTTGAAGGCGAATGGCACCTTCATCGGGCGCGGTGGTTTGAAACCAGGATCGTCGCCCGATGGGATTACGGGTGAACTGTCCTGGCTTTTAAGCACAGCTTATTGGGGTCGCGGCTTAGCCACCGAGTTGGGGCGGGCGAGCATTGAATATGGTATAGTCAACCTCCACCTTGCGCGCATCTTTGCGACGGCCTACCGCGCCAATCACGCGTCGGTGCGTGTCATGGAGAAACTGGGCATGCGCCTCGTCCGTGCGGATGACGACGAAGTGGAATATGAAGTGAATATAAGGAGGTAAAGGGCAATGCCACAAATCCAATTTGGCTTTACCATGCCGGCCGATCAACTTGATAAGACGCAGCTGGCGACATACGTCGCCGACCTCAATCGGGCCTTGACGCTGATCAGCGGACATTTTGACTCGGCGTGGTTCATCGACCATCTGCAAGCTGGGGATGAGGGTATGCTCGAAGGCTTCACCGCGCTGAGCTATATGGCGGCGCTCCATCCGCAACTCAAGTTCGGCCATACCGTGCTCTGCCAGTCGTTTCGCAACCCGGCGTTGCTCGCCAAGATGGGCGCGACCTTACACTTTCTAAGCGGTGGTCGCTTCATCCTCGGCCTTGGCGCGGGGTGGCATGAGGAAGAATACCGCGCCTATGGCTACGATTTTCCGCCCGCTAGTGTGCGCGTCGAGCAACTTGAAGAGACGCTGCACATTATTAAAGCACTGTGGACGGAACCGCAGGCCACCTTCCAAGGCAAACACTATCACGTCCATGCAGCTTACTGCGAACCCAAGCCCGATCCGCTGCCCGTGATCATGGTCGGTGCCTTTAAGCCAAAGATGCTGCGCTTGACTGCCCGCTACGCCGACTGGTGGAATGTCTCATCCACCGGAGTGCAAACCTATCGCCGGATGGTGGAAACGTTCGAGCAAGCCTGCGCAGCGGTGGGCCGCGATCCAGCGACCGTGCGGCGGTCTTGGGGTGGCGGCTGC
>JBBRVA010000732.1:0-4456 GCA_038247295.1 Caldilineales bacterium
AGCTGTAAATGATCGCATGACGAAAGTTCGCTTCAAGCGGATCACGTGTTTGTCCCTCAGCCGGGACGTGGAGATTCTCATCGATGCCAACAGCCGCTGACAATACTTTGCGCAGACCGTCGAGATTTGAGTTGGCGTTCAGCTCCCCGTGCGTTTCTGGAGGCGCTTCGGGCTGGGTATCGAGGAATATTTCGAAGGACGTCTTCTTACCTACGTCAGGGTTCTTCCGCGCTACAAACAGTTCGCCGTCATCTAGGATCAGCCTGACAGCGTACCACGCAAAGTGATGCGCTGATACCGCTAACTAGGTTGTTGACTACGGCGCATCCTGAATGGCAACCTCAAGGCTCGGTTGTCAACGCACCGAAAGTAGGGGTATTAAGTCAACCGGTGTCTTCCGACACTCCCGCATTTTACGCGACTGTGCGTGCCCTATTCGATTTTATGATCGATAAAACGGCGGATGAACGCGTGATTCCGCGTCTGGTCGAACGAATTCGAGCAGGTGATAGCGTTGAAAAATGGTTATTGGATAATGTCGCCAAAAACGGAGCGACAGGTGGGTTACGTGGGCTTGATGCCGAAATGGTGGCGTATATCCTTACAAGCCCGACATATAACGCAAGCAGCACAAATACTGCCTCAATTGTATCACGCGAAAATTCGAAGCGCGTAGTCCACTAGTGTAAAACAATGTCCACGACACCAATCCTGACCTTTAGAATTACCGCGGGGCTGATCATCGGCGGGTTACCGGCGATAGCATCTGCTCAGGACGCAGCGCGTCCGCCCGAGCCCGAATGGTCTGGATCGAGAACACGGCCCTTAGACGCTGCAAAATCGCCGTCACTGCAGATCAATACAGTGACAGATGATCAGCCGTCAGAAAATGAGGATCCGCCGAAGGATGAAGATCCTGCAGAATTGGAAATCACAGGGCCTGACGGCGAACCACTTTCCCCGGAAATACAACGCCAAATTCGCGAACTTCTCAAGACATCACCTCCAGTCGCCGTCAACGCGACCGCAACTGCACCAACCGGCGACGGCAGCATAACCGTAACGGCCAAAAAACCGCGTGGTGCCGTTATTGGCGACATTCCGGCTATACAAACCTTCAATCCACTCGACATAAAAGCCTTTGGTGCGGATAATATTGGCGCTCTGATCGATGCCCTGGGGCCGCAGGTTGGTAGCAATCAAGGCGGCAATGACACTAGCCCAGTTGTGCTCCTTAATGGCAAGCGGGTTTCCAGCTTTCTTGAGATTGCCGCCATACCCGCCGAGGCGATTGAGCGAACAGAGATCTTCCCGGAGGAAGTGGCGCTGAAATATGGATTTCCCGCCAATCAGAAGGTGGTTAACGTTGTCACCTATGAGAATTTCAACTCCAGAATTGGCCAAGCTAATTATGCGCTGACTACAGATGGCGGTTTTGATAGCGGAGGTGTGGGTGGAAATTATCTGAAGATTTCTGGTGATACCCGCTACTCTCTTGACGTAATCTATAACCGCGCAGATTCGCTTTTGGAAAGCGAGCGTGAGCTTGTGCAACTTCCAGAAATTGGAGAGATTGGGCAGTTTCGCACGCTGGTGCCAGATAGCGGGCGGCTGGCACTCAACGGAACAATAAGCGGACAATGGGTTAACGGCATATCATCCACCATCAACGCCCGCTTCGACGATAACGATAGCACAAGTCTGCTTGGGCTCGGGGATAATGGGCCGCTGGTGCGCGATACTGATACACAGATCGTGCATCTCGGAACTGCATTTGGCGGACGCGCTGGCAAATGGTCCTGGACCCTCACCGCAAATTACGACCGCACCAGCGTCAGGACGTTCACAGATACGATAAGCACGCTTGATCAGCGCGACGAAGCCGATTTGGTAAACCAGTTTGCAGACATTGACGCAATATTTTCGGGCTCGCTGTTCAGTCTGCCCGCAGGCCCTTTAACCTCCAGCATCCGGATCGGCGGCGAAACTCGCGATTTGAGCAGTAGCGCCAGCCTAGCGAGTGCGAATGCGACTGCGACTGCCGATCTCAATCTGGCACGTGACATCTTGGGAGTGCAGGCAAGTTTCGATTTCCCTATCGCACACCGAGTGCGAAAGGTCTTACCTGGACTGGGTAACTTGTCCGTAAATTTGAATTTTGCCGTGCAAGATCTATCCGATTTCGCAACGCTCAGCACCTTCGGTTATGGGATCAATTGGTCACCGATAGACGGATTTAGCGTCATTGCATCTGTCACAAATGAAGAAGGTGCGCCAAGCTTAGAGCAGCTTGGCCTGCCGGTCATAGTCACACCAAATGCGCGCACGTTCGATTTCGTCAGGGGTGAAACGGTCGATATCACGCGGATTTTTGGCGGTAATCTCAATCTTGGCGCCGACGATCGCAAAGTTATCAAACTTGGCGTCAATGCCAAGCCATTTGCGAAACCTAATCTCATAATCGGCATCGACTACCTCAACACGCGCATTGACAACCCAATCGCTGCGTTCCCGCTGCTAACTCCAGACATTGAATCAGCGTTTTCCGATCGGTTTGCGCGCGGTGCGAACGGCGAACTCTTGCAGGTTGATGGGCGGCCAATTAATTTTGCCCGTTCTAATCAACAACAAATTCGCTGGGGCGTCAATTTTACGCGACCGCTGGGTAAAGTGCCGCCCGGATCGGAAAACAGGCAAGCCATATTTGTTGGAAACATTGGCGATTTGAAAGACTCCCTTCCACCTGGAGCTAGAATAATAGAAGTTGCACCCGGCAGCGCCTCAGCACGGCAATTTGAGAACGCCGCTAGTCGTCTGACGCTAGGCGTTTACCATACAGTCACATTGGTCGACGAAATTCTGACGACCGAAGGCGGCCCCGTTTTGGACTTGCTGGGCGGGTCTGCGATTGGCTTGCGTGGCGGCACGCCCCGTCATAGAGTGGAATTTCAGGCGACGGCTTTTAAAAAGGGCTTGGGTGCACGGGTAAGCGTCAACTGGCAAAGCGCAACCCGCGTGGATGGGGCTGCCGCCGTTGGCGGCAATGCTAGCGACTTGGATTTCTCCAGCTTAGCCACAGTAAATGTCAGCCTATTTTCCAATCTTGATGTCCAGTTTGCTCAAGTCAAAGGCACCGAATGGCTGAAAGGAACCCGACTAAGCTTAGGGATCACCAATTTATTTAATCAACGCTTACAAGTTCGTGACTTGGAACGCCTCACGCCAATTAATTTTCAGCCTGCCTTTATTGACCCTTTCGGTCGCCTTCTTACCCTCAGCGTTAGGAAACTCTTCTAAAGCGCGCCGTATTTTAAGAACTTGTTCAAGAGTTAAGGGCACTTCGAACCACGCCGATTTCAAGCTGATAGAGCGGTTTGATCCCCGCACGGGGTAAGCAGCGCGGTCGTTTTGGGGTTTGCCGCGACACACCCGGGGCTGAGTTTGGTTGTTCCACCCTTCATTTCCGCCTCTGGCATCGGGTCGCGGCGATTGCCGCCCCTTCCAACACGACCAGTCGCCGCATGTTGTAAGCGAGGCTCTGCGTTCCGATTTTTACCTTAGCCCGGACAGTGCCGATCGTGCTGACGAACCTTGCGCTCATGCTGGTATGCTCCGTGTGATGTGACCCCCAGCTTTCCCCCAGCTGGGATGGGAGCCGGGCCGTGTTGTTGCGCATGAGCGCGGTTGAAGCAAAGGGCTGCGTAGCGGAGCCCGTAGGGCGTGGCGAAGCAGGCCATTGCTTATTCGGTTCGGCGGCGAACGCTGCCGGGGTTGCGTAGCCAAGCGCAGAGAGCGGTCTCTCCCGGTTGTAGTCATCCACCCAAGCCGCGATCTCGACCCGCGCGTGGGCCATGCTGAGGAACAGCGTCTCGTTCAGCAGTTCACCGCGCACCCGGGCGACACGCAGCTTTTTCAGCACGTCATAGCCGTGCACGTCAGGCAGGTTCAGGTCGAGCAGGATGATATCGTAATCATACAGCTTGCCCAGAGGGACTGTCAGTAATTTCGTGTGTGGCCGGGCGGTTGAATACGACGCCGCCATGGCTTTGATGAAGTGTTAGCCGAATATGACGGCGAACTGGGCCTTGTTCATGGTCCGCACACGAAATTACTGACAGTCCCCGGCCTTGAGCGCGGCAAAATTCTCGCCATTGATCCATAGCCGATCGACCGATCCACCCGTACCGCGACCAGCCGATTTTTCCGCCAGAATGCGAGCAACAACATCGCCCGTATCTTTCAATTCACTTGGACTAGCAGCACGCCGTAATTCGCTTCGATCTGCTGTGCTGCCCAAGCGATGTAGGCGTTGGTGCGTTCGTCTCCGGCCCAGGCATTCCAATAGACGGATTGCCCTCGTGCTTGGTTTACGATGTCTGCCCATGACGCATCGGCTTCGGGATCGGGACTGATTTTCCCGCGCCCCGCACCCCCACATCCCGCCAGCATCGTCGTC
>JBBRVA010000733.1:0-4456 GCA_038247295.1 Caldilineales bacterium
ATCCGCACTTTGCCGGCGGTTATATTAATTATTACTACTTTGGTCTCTACCAGGTCGCCTATCTGATCAAGCAGACGGGCATTTATGCCGAAGTTGCCTTCAACTTGGCGATTCCGTCACTTTTCGCGCTGACGGTTGTCAATACCTTTAGCATCGCCTATTCTGCGCAGCGCTTCTTTATCCGCCGCACGCCACAACCCGCACCGGCGCCAGTGATCCAACCGGGCGAGTTAGATGCTGATGCTGACGACGCGCCGCAGCCTGCAACACCAAAGGAATCTTTGATTGCCCAACCCGCCTGGTATCGCGGTTTTGGCGCGGCCTTGCTTGCCCCGCTCTTTGTCGTGCTGATCGGCAATTTGGACGGCTTTGCCCAGTTGGCCCGTAACTTGGCTAACCTGAGCAGCAGCAGCTTTCAGAGCGCATTTGGTCCGGTGCAAACCCTGGTGCAGGCCGGTGATGGCTTGCGCGCCGTGCTTGCTGGCCGCCAGACGCCACCCAGTTACGATTTCTGGGGTCCTAGCCGCGTCATCCCGGCGACGATCAACGAATTTCCCTACTGGAGCTTTCTTTTTGCCGATCTGCACCCGCATCTGATCGGGATTCCGCTGGCTGCCCTGTTTTTGGCCCTGGTCTACGTCTTACTCAGTGATTATGCCCATGCTGGCGGAGTGATCGAGTGGCGGCGTTCGTGGGGGCGTGGTCTTGCCTTATTAGCGACCTTTGCCCTGCTGTTGGGCGCACTGGCCAGCGTCAATTTGTGGGAGTTGCCCACCTACTTTGGCCTGGGCGTCTTGGCCTTGATCGTCAGCCAATATCGCGGCTATGGCAAGATTAACTGGCTCTTTACCTTAGGCGTGACGGTGGCCTATGGCGCGGGCGCATATCTAGCTTTCCGCCCCTTTTTCCACAACTATGTCAACATCGGTGCCAGCGGCGTGGGTCTGGTGCACACCGGCGATGATTTGGGGACGTGGCTGCTGATTTGGGGCTTTCTGGCCTTTATCTTGCTCAGTTGGCTGCTCTATACGGCCGCGCAACCGGCGCGTGGTCTTACCGTGGCCGCCAGCAGTGCCCAACCGACGGGCTGTGAACGCTGGCTAAGCCTGGCTCTGCGGCGTTTTGATCGGCTGCCGCGCGTTGTCTATCTGCATCGCTTGTTGGTGCAACCGCAGGTCAGCTATCTGGTTGGTCTGGCCATTCTGCCGCTCGCGCTTTTTGCATCCGCTGGTTCACTGCTGTGGGATCGTTCCGTGTTGGCGCTCTGTCTGGCTTGTCTGGGATTGGCTGTCTTGCTGATGTGGCGGCGCGGGCGGCAGGCCGATGCCAGTGGGCTATTGGTAGCGTTGTTGACTGCCACCGGTCTGGCGATCTTGGCTGGTACACAGGTCATTTTTCTCAAAGACTTTTTGCAGGGCGGCGATTGGTATCGCATGAACACGCTCTTCAAGTTCTTTAGCCAGGTCTGGGTGATCTGGGGCATAGCGGCGGCGATTGCCGTGCCGCAGATCTGGAAGCGAACTCCCCATCCTACTGTTGCTGCAAATGGGGCGCGCCGATCGCGTCGCAGCGGCTGGCGTATCGGCTGGAAGACGATTTTCTGGCTTTTGTTGCTGCCCAGCTTCGCCTATCTACTCTGGGGCACACCGGCTCGGTTGGATCAACGGTTGATGGGCTGGCGTCCGCCCTTTGGCACCTTGAATGGGCTAGACTATATGCGCCAAGGCACGTATTCCTGGCCCGATGGCAATAACGTGTTCGAACTAACGTATGACCGCGAAGCGATCGACTGGTTGCTGGACCATGTGCGGGGCAACGCCGTGATTGTGGAAAGCGCCGAAATTGACTATTACCGGGCTGGTGGTACACGCGTTGCCAGCCTCACTGGGTTAAGCGGCATGCGTGGCATGCATGAAGGTGAGCAGCGTTACCCTGAGGATTTGGGACCACGTGATGGCCAGCACGCTGAGTTCTGGTCGACCACCGATGTGGCGCGCACCCAACAGATTATGGATGAAGTAGGCGTTGCCTTGATCTACGTTGGTCAGTTGGAGCGCTTCAAACATCCAGAGGGTGTCTTCAAACTAGAACAGATGGCGAATGATGGTTTACTAACGCCCATCTTCCAGAATGAACGCACCATAATCTATGCCGTGCCGGATCGGTTAGCCCAAGATGAAGTGGGGATTTACTTCCCCCAGTGAGTTTGATCGCAAGGACCGCCCAATGCAAAGCCGAGAGATAGCGTCATTCTGGCGTTTTATTACCAGTGCCATCGACCGGCTAATTGTTTGCCTGGACGGACTGGATCAAACCGAACTCGATTGGCGTCCGCTGCCAGATGCCAATAGCCTGTATGTATTGGCCGTCCACACGTTGGCGAATACAGAGGAAAATATTCTAGGTACACTTTGTGGTCAAGCGATCAAGCGTAACCGGGCAGCAGAGTTTATGGTGCAGGCGGATTCTGCCGAGGGGGTGCGCCAACAGTGGCACCTGCTACGTGAACGATTACAAGCGGCCCTGGCCGAATTGTCGCCAGCAGAACTGGATCGCGAACGTGAACATCCGCGTCGCGGTCATCTGACCGGCCGCGAGGTTTTGCTCGTCGTGGCTCGACATACAACCGAACACATGGGCCAGGCACAATTGACGCGCGATCTGATGCGTGCCGCCAGCCTTACGCAGTCTTCTGACGGGCAGGCATAAACTGAGCAGCCCATAGAAAAATCGCTTTTTCTTTGCGTTCCTTGCGCCTTTGCGTGAGCCAATTTTGAACGAGCACTGATTAAACATCTTGATCACACAATTTATTGCCTGGTATCTGATCGTCCAATTGATTACGCTGCTGACCTTGCCGCTGAGCACATCACTCTTTGTCAACGTGCCGGATCGCGGCTACGCCTTGGCTAAGATCTTGGGTATTTTGCTGGTTGGGTTTACGCTCTGGCTGGGCACAAGTTACGGTCTGCTGCGCAATGAAACGGGTGGCGCGTGGTTGGCATTGGTGGTTGTTGGTGCGGCAAGTCTCTTTCTCGGTCGCACCTGGGTGAGCACCTTGCTGTACACGCGCAAGCTGAATCTACCTTGGAAACCAATCGTGGCGGTCGAATTGCTCTTCTTGCTGGCGTTTGCCGGTTGGACCCTGGTGCGCGCCTATGATCCGGCCGCCAACCACACCGAACAGCCGATGGACCTGATGTTCATGAACAGCATCTGGGTCAGCCCGACCTATCCGCCGCACGATGCCTGGCTGAGCGGCTATGCGATCAGCTACTACTATTTTGGTTATTGGTTGCTGACAACACTGGGACGTTTGGCTGGACAGCCACCCGAGATCGCGTATAATCTGGGGCAAGCCTGTTGGTTTGGTCTGCTCTTGATCGGCTGTTTTGGCGTCGTTTACAATTTGCTGGCCCATGCCGGACGCCGTCAGCGCATCGCACTGCTCGGGGGATTACTGGCCGCGGTCGCGATTGGCCTCACCGGCAACTTACTGGGCGTTTTTGAATGGCTCTACGCCGGTGGTGTGGATGTAACCGGCTTGATGAAGTTGTTTAATGTGGCTGGCTTTCCCCAAACGCCACCGCTGGGAGACAGTTGGACCGCAACGATTGACTGGTGGCGCTCGAGCCGGGTGATCGAAGATACCACCCTCCTAGGTGATCACCTCGAAGTGATCGACGAATTTCCTTTCTTTAGTTATCTATTAGGCGATAATCATCCGCATGTAACGGCCATGCCCGTGGTGCTGCTTGTCATCAGCCTGGCGCAAAATCTCTTTTTCGGACGCTTTCCCGCGCCAACCCCATCTGTCAAGCGACTGGATGAAGATGCACCTGTCCCGGAACAGAGATTAGCACAAGCGTTGGGGCAATTGCTGCAATTGGTGGTTCCGCTCAGTATGCCGGGTCTGGTCGTCACCATGATCGCGGTCGGAGCGTTGGTCTTTCTCAATACCTGGGATTTTCCACCTTACTGGTTATTGCTGATCGTCGCCTTTGGGGCTGTGAGTCTACGGGCCATTCATCTAACGCCCGGCCTAAAGCGCGTCGGACGTTGGGGTGTTTGGCTGGCCGCAGCGAGTTTTGGCCTATTGATTTTGGGCGGAACCCTTTCGCTTTATCTGCCGTATTTTCTTACAGCACAAAGTCAGGCCGGTGGTTTTTTACCCAATCTGTTCAACCCCACGCGCTTGCCGCAGTTTTTCTTAATGTTTGGCTACGGCATGTTGGGCGTAGGCGCGCTATTGGCGCTGGCCTGGTCAACCTGGCAGCCGAGCCGCCAACTGATCATCAACAGTTTGGCCGCGGTGTATGGTTTGCCGTTCCTCTTTCTGTTGCTGAGCATTGGGCTGGGTCTCGCGACCACACAGGGACAGGAATTGCTTGCGCAGATGCCGCTGCCCGAAGGGGCGACAAGCCATCTTGGTTTTATCCTGATGCGTTGGTTGCGA
>JBBRVA010000734.1:0-4449 GCA_038247295.1 Caldilineales bacterium
CCTCTGTAACCGGTTGCAGGGCCACAGTGGCCGGCTGTTGACCCTGGTTGGGCCACCGGGTGTCGGTAAGACGCGCTTGGGATTGGCTGTGGCAAGCCGGTTGGAACCGTTCTTCAAGGATGGCGCCCGTTATATAGCGCTGGCAGCGGTATCTGATCCTGAACTCGTTGCTACGGTTATCGCCAACGAACTTACGCTAATCGACACTGGCAAGCAGTCACCACTGGATCGATTGGTACAAGGTTTACGCCAGAAAGAGCTACTTTTGGTGCTCGATAATTTTGAACAACTGATTACAGCTGCGGGATTGGTAGCAACGCTATTAACGGAATGCCCAAGGTTGCACCTGCTAGTGACCAGTCGCTCGCGGCTGCATTTACGCGCCGAGCAACGCTTCCCCGTGCCACCACTAGATTTAGTTTTTGCCGTGGACTTATTTGTGCAACGGGCTCAGGCAGTCGACCCTACCTTTAAACCGTCAGCGACAACTTCTTTGATTATTTCAGAAATCTGCCAGCGATTGGACTGTTTGCCGCTAGCGATTGAATTAATCGCCGCCCATATCGATCTGTTCTCCCCAGAGATGATGCTGGCGCGCCTCAAGGATCGAAGCTTAGATTTACTCGATAACGGACCTAGCGATGCACCAGAGCGCCATCGCACATTGCGCAATGCGATTCAGAGAAGCTATGCCTTGTTTAATCCAGAAGAGCAACGCCTCTTTCGCGCATTGGGTGTCTTTGCAGGGGGGTTTGATCAAGACGCCGTAGTAGGTTTGGGCTATACGGAACAGGCGTTGCAGGTGCTTGTCAACCGCAGTATGGTGCGTGTGGAGTCGCGCCCGGATGGTACACGCCGCGGGCTGTTGCTAGAAACGCTGCGAGAGTATGCGCGTGAACAATTGGTCATCCACCAGGAATTATCGACGGTCCAGCAACAGCATGCGGACTATTTTATTGAGCGCGCCGAAAGCCACCGTCGCGTGGACACAACGCCGGCGCACCAATCCTGGCTAAGCAACATCGAAAGAAACCTAGATAATATACAAGCTGCCTTAGTTTGGGCATTAGAGCAGAAAGAGGTAGAAATGGCGTTGCGCTTGATGGCCGCGTTACAGCCTTTCTGGTTTGATCGTGAGCTTGAGCCCTGGACGAATCGGTTGTATCAGGCCGGGATCAGGTTAGCCAAGCAAGAATGGGCCATCATGCCAGCAGCCTTGACTGGTAGCTTTGACCCAATGCTACGTCAACGGATTGACCTGCTCGCGTATGGGTTATTATGTGCTGGTCTAATGGCTACTCGTTTTCCATACAATGCGCAAGCCAGTACTGAACTATTAGACCAAAGTGCACAGCTTGATCATTTAACGGGTATCAAGGAGCTGACACTGCTAATTTTACTGACGCGTGTCTTGGTAGAACGCCTCAATAACGATATTGGGCGGATGGCCGATCTGTCCAATCAGATCTTATCCTTATTACCTTCGGTAGTTGACACCAATGAATGGAAACGCAAACGATTACAGGTTGGGGCGCTGCAAGGTCTAAGCGTGAGTGCGATGGACCTCAGTGACCGACCTCAACTAGAATCAATTTCCAATCAGATGTTGCCACTGCTTGAAGAACTTGATGACCTAGAGCAGATTGCTCGTTTATTCTTAAATCTAGGCGATGCGGCTTTATTTGATGACGACCTAAACCAAGCTGGCGCCTATCTGCAACGCAGCCTTGCGTTTAACCCACGCCAAGGGACCTTCCTGGAACAATGCGCAAAACATAAGCTGAGTCTTGTGGCTTTACGTCTCGGCGAACTGGAAAAGGCGCGTATAGGTATTGTTAGTTGGATCACCTTTCTCCGTGCCACGTATGGCTTTTGGAATATTTCTTATGGGCTGTGGGGGTTGGCCGACCTCGCCCTGATTCAGCAGCAAAGCACGCTAGCGGCACAACTGCTGGGTGCGGCTGATCACCTTCTGCAACTCACCCCTGATACCTTTCCGAAATTTTATCACCAGGCATATGCGGCAACCATTGCTACGGCCCGTGCTCAACTGGGCGAAGCCACCTATGCCAGCGCTTACGCAGAAGGTTACGCCATGGCTCCAGATCAGGCCATCGCCTTCGCCCTAGCCCACTTTGCTGAGCCCTAGACAAGACTCAGCAGCATATTTCAGCACTTTAATAGGCTGGTTATAGCTGGCGTTGGAATCCAGCCGCGCCCCAGGTTCGACCATGAATCTAATTGACGCGTTGAAAGTCAAATTGAATAGAATCTCCCCCGGCCCACTTAAATCTAATATCGTATGTAGCTGCTGCCAGTTGAATTCTAAGCGCATCAAAGTCTTGTAAGGTGTGCTTACCTGGGCGAGTTGTATCAGAATATTCCTCAATTGCTTGACAACTCCCATTGACCACCGATGTTATTTTGATCAAGCGACCGCTCGCAACCAAATTAAATTTGATGGCTGCGAGCGGTTGAGCATTTTCGGTTAATTCAACGCCCAGAGGACCGATAAAGCCGCTAGCTACCTGATTTTGGACAGAAAAAGTCATCGGTTGGTCATATGCACCTACCTCGACAGATGTCCACTCCTTGCGTTTGACATCAGCGAAATATTGATTTGTACAAGCTTGCCATTGCTCTACCTGGCTAGAAGGCGAGGGTGTACCTGTTCGTGTGTCCGATGTCTGCATAAGGGTGAAGGACTTCGCTGCTTGCATTGTGGGCATAGTCGGTATCATTGCTTCGCCTCGATTCGCATTGACGATAGCAGTGATACCGACTATGCCCACCAGCAATACAGCTACAACGGCCACAATCAGACTACCACTTACCGTAAGATTGCGACTTAGCGTTGTGGTGTTTAGCGTTGTAGTCTTTACATCGCGTCCAACGAAATCCCCTTGAGAATTAACATCACCTTTGATAAAAGAACCACCACCGGTGTTGATTTTGTCATTATTGTCCATAATTCAAGCACCCAGCTAAGGACGATGTGCTTCGACTTATTTCGCGGGTGCTACTAACACCTTCGTCACGGGCACGATGCGGGTGCCGTTGACGACCGTCATATTGGGCAAACCAGGCATGCGGATGCCATTGATCGAAAGATCGCCCTCAAGCTTTAGTTCCGCGCCTTGGAGATTGGTTACAGTGCCATCGGCGACCCCGAAAATCCGACCCGACAAGCTGCCAGGCGGATAGTAACCCTCAACGATATGGTAGCGTAGAAAGTCGGCTAAGGCGTCTGGGTCTGCCATAAGCGTCGCAAGCTGTTCTTTTGGCATTGCCTCGAATGCAGCATCCGTGGGTGCAAAGATCAAGTAAGTTCCGGTGGTCAACAGGTCGCTGAGACCCGCCTGTTCGACCGCCGCGAGAAATGTCGTGAACGATAGTTTGTCGCCCTCATTCCAAACCACGGTAACATCGTTGAATTGTGTTAACTTCTCGTGAGTGTTCAAGTCACTCCAGGATTCGCTGTCGTACCCCTGGGTCGGCCCGGCAGGGAAGTGTCCACCATTAGCATGGATAAAGCCACCACTTGGTGTTTCATCGAAATTACCTGGGTTGTCAGCCAACCTTTCACTGCCATTGACGGTGACAACCAGGTGGTCTACGTGACCCGCTTTGATGGGGGCCGCCACAAAACCGCCATAAGGCACTTTGCGAGGGCCTACGCCGTCCTCAAGAAAGTCAACGGTATCAACACCGGCGATATTGTTCACATAGATCATCATGTTCTGTGTTGAGGGATCGCCCGCTTCGGCTAGCGCAGCCGTTTCATCAATCACCAGCGGCGAAAAGTGGGCATCCTCTTTTTGCCCCATTACGCCCACGGTATAACGGTGCCCTACCTCAAGGGTCACCTCCAGTGCAATCATGGCCTCATCCAGCCCCTTGCCAGTGGGGACAACGGCGACCTGATGCAGGCCAGGGTCGAGATACAAAAAGCCCGTGAAAAAGCCTAGCGACACATTGGCAAGTTCACGCTGGTTGCTGCCCAGGAAGGCAATTTGACCATCAACGTACATATCGGTCGCGCCGCTGCCGTAAACCCAGTTGGCTAGGCGCAGACGTGCCATCGTTGCATCACTTGTCGAGCCTTGGACGCTGGAGGCCAGCGGCGCCGGATTGGGTTGGGTGACTGCGGGGCCACAGGCCGCGGCCCCTGGAGAAGGCGGGGTGTTGGCTTTCAGCTCACGAATCGCCGCGATCAGTTCGGCGTTGATAGGATCTTGTTCAAGTTGATCAAAGACGGGTTGAGCCGCTTTCTCAAATGCTGAAACTTGTGCATCACTGGCGAGCACAACCGTGCCGCCATCGAAGCACACCCGATGTCGCACCGAATCGACATGATTCAAGGCTCATCAATCGATCCAATCGTCATCGCTCAAGTGCATGAGGCGGCCAAAGGCTATCAACACGTGTTGGTTTTGCTTGACTCAAACC
>JBBRVA010000735.1:0-4432 GCA_038247295.1 Caldilineales bacterium
AGGAACTAGCCCGTGTTTAAACGCCGATAAAAACGGACAACTACACCCTCAAGCGGCAGATTCTACCAACAGGCAACTTAGCGGGGGCAAGCTGATCGCAAGTTGCCCCGCCACAACTGCATGCAGGCTGGATGTTACCTGGGGCGCGGCGACGTACACCTGCACCTTATCACCGAGCCGCGCGTCGCTGACAGTCAAGGTTTGGGGTTCGTTTGTCCAATTGGCCAAGGCCAACCCCAGTCGCCCATCCGGGGCGCGCCAGGCGGCGTGGAAGACGGCCGGGATGCGGTGATCGCGGCCACCTTCCTGCCACTGCATAATCGGAATCGGCTCGACCTGGGCCGGCGCCAGCATGCGCCCGAAGACTAAGAATGGTTTGCCCGCCCCCCGCCGCAATGCGGTCGTCGCGCGCAACATCTGCAAAGCGTCGTCTTGGCTGCCCACGTTGGAGTGCCAGGGCGCCCAATTGACACCCTCAGAATCCTTGTTCATCAACTGGCCGTCTGCTTGCAGCACGGCGCCGGGAATTTCGCCGATCACCCAGTTGTAGGCATTTTTGATCGGCAGATGATAAGGCTCCGGCGCTGTGCCAAAGCCACCTTGCAGCAAAACAAGCTCGTGGTAGAGGAAGTGATAGAGGGGGACGAAGTTGCGCAGTTGGGCGCTGATGCTGTGGCCCGGCGGCTGCACCCGCACGTCACAAATTTGGAAACGCGCCAGGTAGTACTCGTTGATCGGCGTTTCCACCGAGTAGACAATCTGGCGTTCACCATTGCTGCGCGCCGCTTCGACTGCCGCTATGGCATAGAAACCGTCGATCATCCCTTGCATCTTTTGCGTCATCCAGCGGCCGGGCAGTGGTGGATGCTCGTGATCCTCGGCATAACAGGGGAAGGTGCAGACGCCAATACTCTGATCGAAAAACTGGATCCAATCCAGGCCGTCGTCGAGCAGGCGCTGGACAAAATTAGTCGCAATTGTGCGTGTGGCTGGCGTGCCCACACAGGCCGTATAGCTAGGCCGCCAATCGACATCCCATTGCTCGCGCCAGCCAGCGCCGGTGTGCGTGCGACAGATCGAACGGTCACCGCCTTGGGCCAGAAAGTAATCTTCGCCGTCATACCCACTCCAGTAGTGGCCGATCACCCAGCGTGTGCCATTACAAAAAGTGCCAATATGCCAACCGCGTTGCCGTGCTTGTTCGGTAAAGGTGCGCAGTGCGGCATCTCCGCCCACGGGTGGAAAACAATCCGGATAGATCCACGGGCCGTGGCGCTCCCAGGCCATAATCACAGGCAGGAGCGGGGCATCTACTGCCTGCGCAATCGTGTCTAACAGTGGGATAATTTTGGGGTAAGGCAGAAAAGCGTCATTCGGTGTGGCGGGCCCATCATCCAATTCACCCTGGATCCGCACCACAATATGCGGCGGTGAATCTAACAGCCAATCGGGTACGTCGCTGCGCCGATGCAGTGGCTGCTGCGCCCAATGTTGTTGCAGACTCCAGTTGCGATATAACTCGGCGGCGGCATACCAATCACCGCTAAAGCTACCGAGTACAATGTCATAGGCCAGCGTCCGCTCACCCTGTTGTGGCCAATCGCCCACGTGCGCCATGCCCAGCCGGCAGCCCGGTGCGTGGTGGACAGGCCGGATCTGCTTGATCCCGCCCGCCACATCATGGCAGGCCAGATAAATGCCCGCCCGATCGTTGAAATAGGCCAGGAACTGCGCCACCGTCACGCCGGGATAGTGGGCATAGTCGCCGTTCTCGGGTCGCAACTGCCAGGTGTGGGGAAAATCTGGGCGCAAGTCTTGGGGTTGTGGGGCTTGAATCAGAACACCTGAGCCAAAAGGCCAGAGCAATGCTTCCGTGCCCGGCGCACCGGCCAGCGCGTAGGAAACGATCACAAAAGGAAACTGTACATCGGTGATGCGGAGATCAGCGCGGTTGTCCAGCGTCAGCGACCAGTGGCTAAAAGGATCATCCGGCGTTGTACGCACCGTCACGGTTACCGCCAGATCCAGGCCAGCCACTTGCTGGTAGGTGGCAGTCAACGTGGTCGGGCCAACTGAATTTGCGTCTGCCCCAGCAACCCTGACGACAACCTGCTCGGCCTGGCGCGAGCTGATCTGGCGAAAGTGCCGGTTCTGATCCAAATATTGGAGCACAAAGGTGGGATCGTCGGCTTGGGTTACGATGAATTCCTGGTCGGGCGCAAGCTGGCTGCGCAACGAAATTAGGCAACCGGTGGCCGCATCAAACCCCAGCCGATCCTGGGCAGTTTCAAGCAAGATCATCTGTTTAGCCTTTGATGCCGGTTAGGGCGATGCCACGCACGAAGTATTTCTGACCGATCACAAAGGCAATCAGGACGGGCAGCACGCTGATTACAATGCCCGCCATCATCACGGGCCAGTTGCTCATACCCTGAAAGTCAGCGCGAAATTGGAGCAGACCAATGGGCAAAGTTTTATTATCCTTACTCTGCAAGAAGATCAGCGGCCCTAGAAAGTCGTTCCAACTGCCCATAAAAGTGAACACGCCCAATGTCGCCAGAATCGGCTTGGACAGGGGCATGAAAATCTGGCTGTAAATGCGGAAGAAGCTACAGCCATCGATCTTGGCCGCGTCTTCCAGTTCTTGGGGCATGGTCAAGAAATATTGACGAAACAAAAAAGTGCCCCAGGCGCTGACCAGGGCGGGGATGATCAGCGGCCAGAAGGTATCGACCAGCCCCAGCGCATTCATCATCACAAAGACGGGAATAATCGTCACATGGTGCGGGATCATCATCGTGCCCAGATAGATCAGGAAGAGCGCATTGCGCCCCGGAAAGCGCATGCGGGCAAAGGTAAAGCCGGCCAACGAGCAGGTGATCAACTGGCCCAGAGTGACAAAAAGCCCAATAAAAAGCGAATTGAAAAACCAGCGCGCAAAGGGCACGGCCGTAAACGCTTTTGGATAATTTTCCCAGACAAAGGGATTGGGGATCCACTCGGGCGGATAGACAAAGACCTGGGCCAGCTCTTTGAAAGAGGTGCTGATCATCCAGATGAAGGGAATCACCATCGCCACGGCGCCCAGGCTGAGCAGGATATGCAACAACAAAGGGGCGAGATGGTGCCCGATCGCCCTGGTTGCCCAAGTGGGATCCGTCTCCGGTGCGGCCTTGGTTACGGCCTGATTTGCTTGCAATGCCATCTTGTTCTCCGTTTATTCCTCACCATAGACCCAGCGCGCCCGGTAGGTCCATTGGATAATCGTCAAGATAAAGAGGAGCGCGAACAACACATAGGCAATTGCCGCCGCGTACCCCATGTTGAACCACTGAAAGCCATTCTCGTAGAGATAATGCACAATCACGGAGGTGGCGCGGGCCGGTCCGCCCTGGGTAAGCACATAGATCTGATCGAAGGCCTGAAAGGAGCCAATCACCGAGAGGACGATAATAAAAAAGGTGGTGGGTGAGATGATCGGCAGCGTGATATGCCAGAACTTATCCCAACCGTTGGCGCCATCGATCATGGCGCTTTCGTAGAATGATTCGGGCACACTTTGTAAGGCGGCCAGATAGAGCACGACGCTATAACCGACGTTTTTCCAAATACTCATCGCAATCACCGAGGGCATGGCCCAGGTCTTGGAGAAAAGCCAGTTGGGGCCTTCGATGCCCACAATTTTCAGCAGCGAATTGATCACGCCATATTGGGGCTGATACATCCATTGCCAAACAATCGACACCGCCACCATCGAGGTGACGACCGGCACAAAGTAGAGCGCACGGTAGCCGGTCATAAAACGAATGCGCTGGTTGAGGCCCAGCGCGATCAGCAGACCCAGCGCGGTTTGAAAGGGGATGATGCCCGCCGTATAGTAGAGCGTATTGCCCAACACCTTGAGAAAGATCGGGTCATCGATCAAGGCGCGATAGTTCGCCAGCCCCAAAAATTGCATCGGGCTATGCAGCGTCCATTTGTTTAAGCTGTAAAAGAAGCTGGCAAAGACCGGGTAGACCGTGAAGAGCGCGAAGAGCAGCAGGTTGGGCAACAGAAAAAGATAGGCCCACCTGGCCTCTTGCCAGCGCAAGCGGCTGAATGAAAATAGGCGGTGCAATGGGTAGCCTCCTTTGGGTAGACAGGTGAAGGGATGACAGGATGACAGGATGATGGATCAATAAGATGATCTTGTCATCCTGCTGGTCTATGTTACAAAATATTCAAAATTCACCAGTGGCCGCAAAATTTCTACTGATTCTCGGTTGCAGCATTAAAACGAAGGATCAAGCTTTCAACCCGACAAGAAAATTTGTCATGCTGTAAAAATCTGTGGTTGTCATTGCCACAGGGTACACAGCAGATGCTTACAGCATGACAAACGCTCTCACGACAGCTTGACCTGCCTACCTCGTTCGTAAGCTAAACCAACAGG
>JBBRVA010000736.1:0-4427 GCA_038247295.1 Caldilineales bacterium
TGGCGATAGTAACTTTCGCAAAGCAAAGTCCTTGCCTCAGCATCGCTCTTCTCTTTTCCCAACCAGGGTTGAATGTGCTGGCGCACAACATCCCATTGTTTGGCTTCCAATGCCTGTTGCGCCGGGCGCAGATAAGCCGTGCGCCGCAATGTTGCCGCATCGCGATAGGTAGCTTGCTGTGCCAGCACCGCTTCCAACTGGGTGCGGGCGTTTTCCCACTGACCGGCAGCAAGCGCCTGTTGACCGGGGCGGTAGTAACTTTCGCAAAACAAGTTCTGAGCTTCATGATGCCAGGGCGACTTCGGATCGCTGAGCAGCGGTTGCAGCACGCGCCGCACTTCTTCCCAGTGCCCAGCGTCAAGATAGACTTGGGCCAGACGTAAGAGCGTTCCTTTCAGATCCGCCTGTGCCAGTTGCGCCGCGGCAAAGGCCGTCGCCACCTCACCATCGGTGCGGCGCACCGGGGCAACATCACCAGTGACGCGCACTGGCGCGCCAGTGATGTGGGCCAGACCAGCCTTTTGCAAGAGGTCATGCGCAGTCTTATCCACATCGCCAATCGCCGCCAACAGATGACCGATCCGCTCTTGCTCGGCTTTGCCCTGGGTTTGGTTCCGCTGGTATTCGGCAGTCAATTGCTGTTTGGCCGTCTGTTGTTGGGCCTCGCCAACCCGTACCTGTTGTGCATACTGTTGTTGGCTGGCGCTTTCCAATTGTATACGGGTTGCCTGCGCCAGTTCATAAGCATGGATCGCCTCAGCGATCACCGTGCGCAGATCGTGGGGGATGGTTGTAGACATTGTGTTACCTCAAGAGATGGTGTCTAATATAGTGCGCCTAAATGAGATGTAAATGGTGGAGTAGGCACTCTCTAGTGCCGCTCGGTTCGCTTCGGCGTGAGCGACTCGACTGAGCTCGTCGAACGTCTCAGTCGAACGAATGCGAACTCCACCATTTACAACTGACGTAGGAATACTATAATAATTTCATTGACCCTCAAATGCCGCCCGCAATTCTTCGGGCAGCGGATCGTCAAAATCATCGGGCACGCGGAACAGGCCGGCGCAAAGCCCAAAGGGGCGTAGAGCCGTAGTTTCTTGGACAATGGGCTGGATCGCCGCCACCGGTTGCCCTGTGCGCGTCACGATCAGCTTTTCGCCCGCTTCTACGCGTTGCAAATAAAAGAGCAGATTGTGCGTAATTTCTTCGATTGTAACCTTCAGCATCTTCTTCTCCTCACAATCAACTACCCCACCCGCGCCCAGAGGCGGTTGCCTCTCAGGCGCGCCCCCAAACGAGGGAGGAGTTGTCACGGAGTGTAGATTGTCGCTTCTGCTTTTGCCAGCACGACCAACATCTTTTACCCCGTGACAGTTCCTCCCCTGTTTGGGGGAGGTTAGGAGGGGGTGACTGAATCATTGCGGCAATTATACCACAATGCGCAATTCATGCCCTGCGCAATCGGTTCAACAAGGCTTCCAGTACCTCGGCATCAGGAATCGCATAGGGCTTGAATTTCTCGACCTTGCCACTCTCCCAATCTTCATGGCGGAAGAGCGCCCGGTTGTCATCCATGCGGGCAGCCAGCGGCGTACCCAGCACATTGTTGCTTTCGCTTTCGGAAAGCCGCAAGGCCACGCGCAGATCAAAGGCGTTGAGGATGCCACGTTTGAAGGCGCGCTCCAAGGCCGTCAGCGTGTCGCTCCAGAGCAGCAAATGGATGCCCACCTCCGCCCCTTCCTCGGCAATCTGCTGCAATTTCTTGCCTAGATCGGTTTGCCCGTAGGCATCGGCGGCGCGTAGCTCGCGCCAGCGTTGCACCCCGGCAATGCACAGATAAGTCGCCGGTTCGCTGGCTGCTTCCCCATTAATGCGTCGCGCCAGCAACGCCGTCAGTTGATTCACCATCTCGCCAGCCGCACGGGCACCAATCACTTCGACCCGGTGGGGCAGGCCGTTGGCAACCTGTTGCCACAGACCGGCCAGCGGTGCTTCAGGACGGGCAAAGTCAACGATCTCCATCTGCATCGTCCCCGGTGCGTGTTGGGCGGCCAGGCTGATCACGCTGGCCAGCAGTAGGCCATAGGCTTGGGCCTCATCCCCGCCCACTATCAACAAATTCGAGCGGGCATAGCGTTCTAGGTTGGCCACCGTGATCGGCTTGATCTCGACCGGTTGGCCCAGCCAGAGGGGAATGGTCGATTGCCGGGCGGGCCAAGTGGAATGAGCCAGCAGCGCCTGGAGTTGCGAATTTTCCTCCAACCGCGCCGGTGTGCGGCTCTCGAAGGTCAACGGCGGTGGATAGGCATGTGCCGCACCCAACGCTTGCAAGGCTGCCAATAGCTTTAACCGTTCCTGCGTGGGCAGATGGGCAATACGAATACGCACATTGTTAGCCGGGTCGCCCATACCCGCGTTGTAGATCGCCTCGCCCTGTTGTTCCAATCCACTGGCAGCCTGGTTGCCATCGCCCAAAATGGCGGTGGCATCTTGCGCGCGACAACGCAAGGCAATGCGCAGGCCGATCTGGTTATACAACCGGTTGCGATACATCCCTTCGATGGCCGGGGATTGCGAACTGAGGATAATGTGAATGCCAAAGACGCGGCCACGGCGTACAATGTCTTCCAACAGTCGTCCCGCCTCGCGTGCCAGGCTGTCATCTTCGTCGAAGAGTTTCTGAAATTCATCCATCACCAGCACAAGGCGCGGCAGTGGCTCCGCTTGTTGCTGGCGATAGGCGGTCAGCGTGTCGATGCCCGCGCCCAGTGCCTTAAAACGTTTACCTCGTTCTTCCATTTCACCATGTAAACGGCGCACAACACTCAAACCAAATTCGCGCTCGCTCTCCAATGCCACCACACGGGCATGCGGCAGACACGTATACGCCTGAAATTCCACCCCTTCCTTAAAATCAACCAGATAGAAGGCCACTTCTTCTGGCGAATAGGTCAGCGCCATCTGCATAATCAGAACGTGCAGCAAATTCGACTTGCCGGAGCCAATCATACCGCCGATCAAGGCGTGATGCACCACACCCTGCCCCAAAACAAATTCGTGCATGGAACCAGCGCTGTCCATCCCGATCGGCAAGCGCAGGCCGTGGATGGTGTTGGCCTGCCAATATTGGCTGGCTGGAGTGGCAATGCGGATAAAAGCCAGGGCGTTGCTGCTCTGTTGCACCGCTTGCCCAATGGCGGCTAGCCAAGTATTGAGCGACTCCACCGGTGGCGGTTCGTCGCACGCCACCGGGTACGTAGCAAAATCGGGATCATTCCAGCTGACGCGGTTGGGTGCCGCGTGCCGCAACGTCAGCCCGGCAGCCAGCAACTGGTTCGCATCAAAATTACGGGGCGCGGCGAGGGTCGGGTTGAAGCTGGCCAGCAGGCTGACCCCGGCGCGTGGCCCATTGTCGAGAATCGTGCGCAACTGTTCAAGCGCACGCTCCGTGAGACCCGCGGGTAGATCGACCCACGCCAACAGCTGATAGGGCACAGCCAGCTCTGGCTTGGCGGCATTGTACTCGGCAATTGTGGGATATTGATTGAGTAGGCGCGTCTGGATCACGCTGGTGATATGGTTCACCAGGCTGTCCAACAACTTTGCCACCTCTTCCGGGCGAGAGGCGATCAGATCACCGCGCAACATAGCGGGCAACCGTAAAAAATCAACTAGATTCGAGCCAGCCCCGCTGGGATCGACCAGGCAGAGACGGAGCGCGCCTGGGGTGGTATTGACCACAGCACGCAGCAGAAGTGAACGCAAGAGACGAAGTGATGCTTGCGAGTCTTCGCCAGTGATGATACAAGGTCGCTGCCCCAGCAAAGGAGCCAATGCCGGTAAGTTGAGCAATTCGCCATCAGGTAACGCGAGCCGCCCAACCCGCGCTACAGAGGCAATTGTACCTTCTGATGCGGGTGTATACGCCTGCCAGTACGGATCCTGCCAAGCGGCCGTGATTGCCTGCTGCGCGGAAAAGCTTGTTGCCAACGATTCATTCAGGTGTTGAACATGCTGCTCGTGGGCAGCGTGAATCTCGCCCATGCTGATTCGTTGCGCGGTTTGCGCTTTCTGTAATGTCGCCTGCAAAGTAGCGTCGATCTGACGCAAACGTTGCTGGTAATCGGCGTGCAGCGCGTCGAGATAGTGGTAATGGGCGCCACGCGCCACGACCTCGGCCTGTTGGATGCGCTGATAGATCGATTGAATCTCTTGGTGGATGACTTCAAGGTTCATGGCGGGAGAATGATTGTAACTGTACAATAACAAAGTAGAGCGTTGAGTATCTCACAACATTGTACAGTAGATCCAGCCTGTCGCCAATCATTCGGGTGCAAGCAAGGGGTGCATTTCAAGTTGGGGCAGAATCGAACGGACCGCGTAGCCGCATTCTGGAAAAAGGCGGGCGAGCGGTTGGTCGAACGAAA
>JBBRVA010000737.1:0-4421 GCA_038247295.1 Caldilineales bacterium
GCCAGGTTGCATATGCGGCCCGTGGCCGCGGCGACGATCCCTTTTACGGACCCATTCACATCTACAATCTAGCCACGCGGGAAAGCCGGCGCATCACCGATGTTGATTTGCACGTGCAAGCCTTTTTCTGGTCGCCGGATGGCACGCGCATCGGCTATCTCAACTGGCTGGCCCTGCCCAACGAAGCTTGGGTCCAGTGGCGCGTTTATGATCTAGCTGCCAACCAAGATCGTGGCTTCAACGCCTTCTTACCCTCTTTCCCCATGCGGATGATGATTGGTAGCTTTAACCAATATGCGCAAAGCGACCGTTTCTGGTCGCCCGATGGCCGCTACCTGACCTACGCCGACCGCGATCGCGCCCTTGGGGAGCGGGTCTGGCTGGTCGATACGCAGGCGCCGCGCGGCGCAGACCCGATTCTGGTGGATGAAGGGGTGATTGGGGTTTGGTCGTGGTAGGGGGTTGGATACAATCCGAGTCTTTTACACGGTTTAGGGATACTTATAAGACCGTCTTGCAGCAGGTGAAAAAGCAACCCGTCTTATTACCTTGCCTGTTGAGATGCCATGTAGGCGCGCAATACAGCGTTAACTCTAGTTTGATAACCCTTTTCTTGGCGCAACCATTCTAATAAATCAGCATCCAGCCGTAACGTCACAATCTCTTTGCGCCGGGGCATGACGACTTTTGCGCCTTGCCAGAACGTTTCATCGGTTGGATGAATATCTGGGTCAGTCTCAAGCGCTTGATGAATGTCTTCATCCGCCATGCGGCGGAGCTTTTCCCAATCCGTTTGCACTTCAACCGTTGACATATTGCCAGTAATATCGGCGCTCATGCGGTTCCGCTCGCCATGCGGCAATGATTCGTCTTTCATTCTCGTTCCTGTCCGTATAAATCACGGTGATCTCTAGGCCGTTGACAATGCCTATCGCATACACCCGCACTTCGCCATAATCGAACCGATCATCTTCTCGCTCGACGGTCACACCGTCAAAAATGCGGACCGCATCGGCAAACGTGATGCCATGTTTAGCCAAGTTGCGACGATTCTTCTCTGAGTTCCAAGTATAGCGCATATTTTATATTTATACAACGTAAATACATAAAACAAAAAGTGCTGGGGACTGACGATAGCACGATCACTTGACCGTGTACTTTTCGTTCGTCCCCAGCACGTTATAAACCCCGTGACAAATCCGTTACTGTCTGGAGTGCCCCTGGGCCCCTTGTAGTCTACCCCAAAAGCCTATTCGGCACCGACCACCAGCCGCACCCCGACACTGCTGAAACGAATGCCAGGGGTGAACCTGCCCCGAATGGCGACGCGCACGTTGCTATCATTGTTGATCCACGAGCCGCCGCGCAACACCCGGCCAGCGTCGCCTTCGGCATTCTCATGTGCGTCATCATTCTGATAAGGATAATCCAGATAGCGGCTATTTGTCCATTCCCACACATTCCCAGCCATATCTAAAGCGCCATAAGGGCTGGCACCCTGTGGGTAACTACCCACAGGCGCGGTTTGTGCATAGCCGTCATTAGTACCGTTATCTTTCCAATCATATGTACAATTGGTGTCACAGAAGTTCAGACGGCTGCCTTCCCACGGATTGCCCCAGGGATAGATGCGCCCATCGTCCCCACGCGCTGCCCGCTCCCATTCGGCTTCGGTGGGCAGGCGGATGGGGAGTTTTGTCGCATCGACCAACCACTGGGTATAGGCGTAGACTTCATACCAACTCACACCGACTACCGGGTAATTGTCCTGATTCCACGTTGTATTATCCCAATAATAAGGTTTCGTTACCTTGTTCGTATTGCGCCATTCAAGACCGGTTTTTGTCCACCATTGATCTTGTTGATAGCCACCCGCCTCGACAAAAGGTCGATACTGGGCGTTGGTCACTTCGGTCTGGCCGATCCAGAAGGCGGGCATGGACACTTGGCTTGGGGGATGCTCGTCACTCTCACCCGTTCCTTCGGGGCTACCCATTGTGAATTCGCCGGCGGGTACATAGACAAAATGCATGCCATAACGCTCGACCAAAGGCAACAAAACGGGCGCGGCGCTTTGCATGGTCGCTTTGGCTTGCGCAGCGAGTACGGTTGCGGTGGCTTGCGCCTGCGGTGCCATTGCAGTGGCGGCAGCGAAGATTGCCGCCTTTGTCGCGGTTGCCTGTGCATGCCTTTGGTTATCCTGCCAAGATCCATAGCCACTAAGGCTCACAAAGACGAAAAGCACAACAACAATCAAGCCGATGATGATACGCCCCCACCGCAGACCACCGCGTTGCGGCTGGTCAGGCAGGCGCGAGATGAGCTGACTTGCCTTAGGCTTGCGTTCTTCATCCCGAACGACTGGGCCTGTGGCTACTGGCTGCTGACTGGCCGCGCGCTCAGTTTCTCCTTTTCCCTGGGTTATCGTCGGTGGCGGTGAACTCTGCGCGGCTGGTGTTTTGGTTAGATCGCGTGGTTGGGCAGGCTCGAGGTTGGTGACCGATTTCTGCGTTTCTGATGCAGGTGTGAACGGCTGCGCCGCAGGCTGTTCGATCACGGCGGGACGGGGCGGGGCTGGCAACGTGGTCAGATCAAACAACTGCCCATCGCGCGCCCGCAGATAAAGCACCGGCGTCCCCCACTCAATGTCATTGCCACTGGCAAAGAGTGCCTTGCGCGCCTCAGCCAACGCTGCATCCACGCCGTAATTATCAGCCAACGCCGCGTAGAACTCATGCGCCAGAGTAATCGCGGCTGCGTCGGTGATTTCAAACTGCATGGCGATCACGGCGGGAATGCCCTGTTGCACCAAGTGTTGCGCCACGCCAGCAAAGGGGTCACGGCGGCTGTTGCGCGCGCCCTCACAACTGTTGAGCAAAGCCAGGCGCAAGGCAAAGTGATCATGGAGCAAAGCCCCCAGATGGTGGCCGCTCACTAAGCGGCTCAGATTATTCTCGTCTTCGAGCAGTAGCACGCCGCTGTCACTCTGGCGGTCAAAGCCGCCGTGACCGATAAAGTGAAAAATGTGATATTGGTCGCGGCGCAATTGGCGTTGCAGCGCGCCTAATGTCGCCTGCTCCAGCCGGGTCAATTGCACCAACCCACGCGCTTCTAAATCTCCTAGTGCCCGCTGCATGTTGCGCCACTCTTGTTCTACATCTAGCCGTTCACGGTCACGCGGGCTGGCGATCATCACCAACACCTTGAGCGGTGGTTGCACAATGAGGGGCGCAGGCGGTTGGGGTAAATCCAGGTGGCGCACCAGCGGCGTGGCCGTGGAGTTAGCAAAGAAGCGATTGAGATTGGCGTCGTAGAGATATTCCCAGGGCAGATCGGCCAAGGCGGGCGCATCATTCAGGTGTAGCCGCAAACGCAATCCCTGCCCCTGTTGGCGCACCGTGTCCAAACTGCTGAACAGACAGCTTTGCACGCGCCCCTGGAAGACGGTGTCAAACAATTTACCGCCAAACGTCCGCACCGCTTCCATTTCTGGCGAACCGATGTAACGCGTCCCGCGCCGCGGTCGACCCACGCGCAAAAAGAAGTTTTCCAACTCCAAGACCGAAAAGGGCAAGACAAATTCACCACTGGCTTGGCCGGCGGGGGAAGCCAGCACGCGTACACGATAACGCGTAGCCGAGGCATCGCTGGGTTCAATCGATACATCAAAGTCCTGGTAGAGCATGGTTGTCTCCGGGGGCTATCCAGGCTAGGTTACTGAACTTTAGTTTACCACAGATTTGGGAGGTTCACAGAAATGAATCCCGCACCAGCCAGTAGGAAGGCCACCGTATCGTCGCGCGTAAACCCAAGCGTTTTGGCGCTATCCATTGCGCGCTACTGATCATTTACCACGCGTACGCTTCCGGTGCCTCGCCACCGGGGCCAGGCCAGATTTGGTTGAGCTTGGCCAGGGTCTCAGGCGATAACTGAATCTCGACCGCACGCAACGTATCCTCATATTGCTGCATGGTGCGCGGGCCGATGATGGGGGCCGTGACGACTGGATTATGCAACAGCCAAGCCAACCCAACATTGGCGGGTGTTTCGCCCAGTTCCGCGCAAAGCCCTTCGTATGCCTCAAGCTGCGGGTGCAACTTCTCGATGCGGGTTTGCATACCCTCGCTGGCGCGCCGTCCCTGTGCCGCCTTTTGCAAGACTCCGCCGAGCAGACCGCCGCCCAGTGGGCTCCAAGGGATTAGCCCCAGGCCAAATTCACGACAGGCGGGAATTAATTCCAGTTCGATCATGCGCGCGTTCAAGTTATACAAGCTTTGCTCCGATACCAAGCCCAGGAAATTACGCTTGGCAGCGGAAAATTGGGCCAGCGCGATGTGCAAGCCGGCGAAATTGCTGCTGCCGACATAGATCACCTTGCCCTCGCGCACCAGTTGTTCCATCGCCTGCCAGATCTCTTCCCA
>JBBRVA010000738.1:0-4419 GCA_038247295.1 Caldilineales bacterium
CGCCGATGCAATCCTGGAATTGGGCTTTCTGAATGAGCGCGCCGCCATAATTGGTTACGAACGGCAGATAGGGATAGGGGGTCGGACCCTCAAATGTGATCTTTACGGTCAGGTCATCCACGGCCTCCACAGAGGTTACACCGTCGTAGCGCGCAAGGCTAGTACAGCCGGTGTCAGGGGCTGTACAATACTGCCAGTTAAAGACTGCATCCGCAGCCGTCAACGGTGTGCCGTCCGACCACTTGACGCCTTCGCGCAGCTGCCAGGTGATGCTAGTCAGATCCTCGGCGATGCCGCCGTTTTCCAATGTGGGAATCTCGACGGCCAGCGCCGGCACCAATTCCCCTTCCGGCGTGATATTGGCCAGCGGTTCATGCATGAGCGCAGAGACATCCTGATCCTTGCCTCCGCCGGAGAGCAAGGGATTGGGGATCGATGGCGCCTGCCAGTAGAGAATAACGAGCGTCTTGGGATCGCGGTCACCAATGGCACCGGTGGTAGCCGCATCAGTTCCTGGTGCTTCACCCGTGGCTGCGTCACCGGCTGGCATGATACAAGCCGAGAGTACGACGGAGAGCATGAGCAGAACACCCATCATCCATTGAAGTTTACTGCGTTTCATTGACTGAGTCTCCTTAAATTTTGATGATACGATGAAAATGGAACAAACCATTTAAAAGTCATACAATTGAGGAGAAAGCACGCTCGGGCAACCCCCGGGTGCGGCCGGGCTGGCACGCCCACGTGCCAGTTCCTCTTTTCTATGCACTCTAGTTGTCTTATTTTCTGACCTGGAATCAGATTTCTCTGGCCCAAATAGCGCAGAATGTGGGCATCGTCGGTCGCAATTCGCCACAAATAGCCGCCTTGATCAGGCTGCAATTCGCTGAGCGGCACAAGTTCCTCATGGGGCATGTACCCCTCTTTGGTTGGGATCGGATCGCCGTGTGGGCAATGGGTCGGATAGCCGCAAAGCGCATCCATGCGATCGACAAAACCCATGCTGATCGCATGTTCGAGTCGATGGGACTCTGCATCAACTTGATCCCAGCTAAATTTCATAACCTGCATCAGGAAAACTTCCAGCAACCGATGGCGACGAATTAGCTGGAGCGCCGCCAATCTGCCCTGATTTTCTAACTTCACCCAGAACGGGTATAAGGCGGGGTCCATAAGACGCCTGCCAGAGATCATAAGCCTGCAGTCGTTATTGAAGATGTTGATGTTCCTCTTCCAACTGTGCGCTACGCAGTAGGCAACAAATCTGTGCATTAGTCGTGCGCAGCAGTTCTTCTAGAAAATAAGTGCCGAGGAACCCTGTGGCGCCGGTCAAGAAGATAGTACGCGGTGACGCCCAGTGTGGCGAGCGCGCTGCCACAAACTGAATCGCCTGATCCAACTGAGCATCACATTCTAAAAGGTGCAATTGATTAACACTCATGCCATCACCCTATCAACAGCGGCTTGACGGAGCAGGGCGTAATAGGTATTCAAGTACTTCATGCTCTCCCCTTGATACTTCTAAAATTTTACGCGATATAGTGCGCCTAAATGAGATGTGAATTGGCTTATAGGGTAAATTTATTCAAGTTTGGCGAGACTACATCGCTGATCACACAAGTTGGGTCGGCGCATACAGCGTCTAACAAACTCTGAAAATTTTTGCTGATCTGACGAATGGTCTCTGATTCAAATAAATCTTGGCGATAGATCCACATTCGTGTTTTGGTAGAGCCAGTCGCCATGCCGACCAAAGGCGGCGCAATCATCCCCACGAAATATACTCGGCGCATGGACATGGACATGACCGCCGCGCTTGGTGTAGTTGTAGAAACTCCAGGGTACATAGTCCGCCTGTTGCAACTGCTGCATGGCATAGTGCTCTTTTGCGTTATGTCAGTCCGCATTCATTGCGGTGCCCCATGCATCCGGTCTAGCCCCAATGCCTTGGCGACCCCATCGATCGCCAAATTGAAGCCAATCACCAATGAACTGATTGCTAGCACAGGGTAGAGCGTACACCAGGGTGCATAAGCCAGTGCCTGGCGATTTTCGGCGATCATCAAGCCCCAATCGGGTGTGGTGGGCGGGACGCCAAAGCCGAGAAAGGCCAACCCACTTACCGCCACCACCGACCAAGAGACGCGCATGGCAAATTCTACCAGCAAAAGATCGCGCACGTTAGGCAGCAACTCGCGCCAGACAATGGTGGTGGCGCGCTCGCCACGGGCGCGCGCCGCCGTGATAAAATCACGCGGCACAACATCCAGGGTCGCAGCACGCACAATCCGTATGATCCCCGGTACATAAAGCAACACCAGCGAACCGAGAATCACCCTCCAGCCACCGCCAAAGACCGTGATGATCGTCAGCAACAGGAGCAAGCCCGGCATGGCGAGGGTGGCATCGACCAGACGCATGACGACTTCGTCAAGCAGTCCACCCACGTACCCCAACCAGATACCGAGTAAGCCGCCCACCAGCACGGCCAGCAGCGATGCACTGAGCGAAATCATCAACGCCAACCGTCCCCCCAGCATCACCCGCGTCAAGATGTCGCGGCCATATTGATCGGCGCCAAAGGGGTGCGTCCACGAGGGCGCGCCATAGAGATTGGCAGGATCAAGCGCCGTGGCTGAGTAGGGCGCAATCCACGGTGAGAGCAACGCAATCAGCAGATGAATGCTGAGAATCACAACCCCGACCCGCGTAGTTGGCGACCGCAATAAAGTGCGCCAGATTCCGATTGGGGTTGCGGCTCGTCGTGGGCGTCTCTGCTCACTCGTCGGCGACGGTGGTCCAGCAGAAGTAAGTGAAGCAGTGGTTATCATAGGCTCTGTTGGGTGCGCAAGCGCGGGTTCAAGCGTAAAGTAAGCAAGTCGGTGGCGAGATTGACGCCAATATAAATTGCCGCCCCAACCAGCGCCAATGCCTGCACCAAGGGCAGATCACGTTCTGAGACAGCGGTGATCATGAGTCGGCCCAGACCAGGGTAGTTAAAGAGCGTTTCGGCAATCACCGCGCCGCCCAGCAAGCCGGCAATTAACAGGGCAATGGCGTTGAGTGCTGGCAGCAACGCATTAGGTAGAACATGGTGCAGCACAATCCGGCGATAGGGCACACCTTTGAGCGTCGCCATCTGCACATAGTCGCTGGTCATCACATCGATGATGTTGGTGCGCAGCAAGCGCACCAGATAGGCAACGAGGCCAACCGTCATGGTGAGCGCTGGCAGGATCACATTGGGTAGGAATTGCCAAAGTGGGGCGTCTGGTGCCACCAGCGTCACGGCTGGCAGCCAGGCTAGGCGCACGCTGATCCCCAAGATGAGCAGGACACCAACCACATAGTCGGGCAGGCTCATACCAATCAGCGTGAATACGGAGATGAGCAGATCGGGCAGGCGGTCGCGCAACAGACCGGCCAGTATGCCCAGTGCCAGCGCCAACGGTACGCTAAAGAGCACCGTCACTGCTGCCAATAACGCCGTGTTGCGCAGACGGATTAGGACCAAAGGTAGAATTGGCGTCTCGCGCGCCAATGACAGACCCAGATCGCCGCGTAGCGCACCGGACAACCATTCACCATAGCGCACGTAGTCCGGACGCTCTAGCCCCAGTTCTGCACGTAGCGAGGCAAGCTCCGTCGGTGTGGCTTCGCGCCCCAAGAGCGCGGTGGCCACATCGCCCGGCAAGATCTCGGTAAGCGTGAAGACCAAAAGCGAGATAAACCATAATGTAATGACGGCACCGACCAGGCGGCGTAAAATCAGTTGAATCATAGCTGTTCCAGAGATTCTACTCCAAAATATTGCGATCATACCTAGACAATGTAGGCAAAAATGGCACCCATGCCTGCCTGTCATTCGGCGAGCATGGGCGTCACAGCTTATTTATCAATTAAGCGTTCGCATCGATGTAGACTTGTGCCCAGTCAACAAAGGGATTGCGCGAGTCAAGACCTTTGACAGACTTGTGGTAGGCGCGCCCCACACCGGCGAAGAAGGGGACGATCTCGCCGCCTTCTTGCTGGGCTAAACGCTGTACATCTTGATAGAGGCTCTTACGTTTATCCTCATCCAGTTGGGCAAAGGCTTCATCTAACAGTCGAATTGCTTCTTTATTGTTCCAGCCGCTCTCATTAAAGGGGCCATCGGGGCGGTAGGCCATGTCGAGCGTTATTGGGGCGGCGGGCGATGCGCCGAAGCTGAGGAAGAATGGCTTCTGTTTGTATATTTCGCTAAAATAGCTGTCGATCGGGTGATCCTTAATGGTCACCTTGATGCCGGCGGCTGCGGCCATCTCTTTATAGGTGACGGCAATCGGCAAAAAGAGATCACGGCCAGAAGAAGTGTACAGCGTGACCTCCAGACCATCGGCATAGCCGGCTTCCGCCAGCAGCGCTTTGGCCTTTTCCACA
>JBBRVA010000739.1:0-4417 GCA_038247295.1 Caldilineales bacterium
GTCGTAGGCCGAGATGTAAATTTCATCTTCCACCTCAAAATTGTCCAGCCCCTGCGTGACTGGGTGTTGACTGTCATTGACATTGACAGTAAAAGTCAAGCCTGGTGGATGCCAGTTGGCATGGCCGCCGATCAGATCGACGGCGCGCCCGCCGATCCACCAGGCCGTGCCGTGGATGCCGACCAGCCCTTTGCCACCGGCCACAAATTGGAAGAGACCGTCTTCTTGTGCGGGCGTCAGATCGGCCACGCGCTGCACGGTGCCATCCGGCTGGCTGACTGAGCGCGTGAAACCGGTGCCAAAGACGCAAACGTCAAATTCGTCGAGTTCTGGTGACGCCAGGATCGCCTTGTCATCGCGCAAGGTGACGGTCATATCTTGCTGCGCGCCCAGAAAGTCATGAATCACCGCTGCGCTCTCGGCAAAACGATGGTTGGGGCCAGATAAGACTAAAACATTCATGGTCCATGCTTCCTTTCTGTTGGTTGGCTATAATTTTAACTGCGCAGTGTGCAAGGCAGGTCTTCTTAACCCTTTGCGCTCTTTGTGTACTTTGCGGTTAAAATTGTAGTTTCGCTGGATCATTGATAGCACTGTATGCTTAAATCTAACACACCCCAGCGGATCGTGGCAACGTACAATTATCAGATTGAATTGTCGCAATATCGACAATTAAAATTGTCGAATCGGTTTCAAGCGCCTACAACGTCGCGGTCAAGCCAAAAAACAGTTAAGATTATTAACAAAATGATGCTTGCGAAATTGTTAACTAGCTGCTAGAATGGGTTGAGAAGTTTTTGTCAGCCGGTTGACTCTCCCAGCCTTGAACCGAACCAGCATACCCATCGAAAGACCTCGCGGAGTGTTCAGCTGTCTGCTACCCATTGCCATGTGTGTTCGATCATGGCTCGATTTTGGTTTGAGCTGGCTAGCTGGTGATTGACAGTGGTAACCTTGGGGTGGCGATTGTTTGCCCAGGCACAATCATTGGTGTGCTTGAATAAACAACAACGGCTCGCTCCTGATTCGGGTGATAGATGGCAACCCAAAGATTCGCCTGCGCATACGCAATTGCTAGCCCACTTTGTAGCCAAAAAGGACCTTTGCAACTAATCACCACGCCTTTGTGATAGGCAGCGGAAGGAGCTTGGCTATTCACCAGCTCGTCATAAAATAGATAATGTTCGCCAAGCTGAAGATTAACCGTGGTATACGTCTTGGTTTCGATCTGCTGCCATTGTCCACCTTTGAAATTTGGCGTTGGACAAAGCTCGACGGTCACCGGTGCCACCCAACCCAATCGCACATCAAACAGATGGAACAAAGCCGGCTGGGCATGGATAGCGGCTGAACAATAGACCCAGGCTGGCGCACGTCCGTAGAGCGCAATCTCAGTCTGGGCCGGCAGATAATCGAGCAGCAGAGGCAGTTCATTAAAATGCCAGCGATTCGGGTCATCATCCCAACCCATCCCGCGCCTAACGCGGTCGACTTCGGCTACAATTTCACAGGGGGCCGCGGCCAGGTGGGCTGTTCGTTGCCAAGGCTGGGATGGCTCGAAAAGTGCTTGCAGGGTTCGGATCAGTGTGCGGCATACATCACCGGCAACCCGTTGCCCGCGCCGCAGCCCGCCAATCGTTGCACCAAACAGTGCATCCGGTTTTCCCAAAGCATCTTCTTGATCCAATTGCGAGTGCAACTCGGCAATAATTTCTAGATCGCAGCGTTGGGCCAGCGTTCGCCATTCTGCCAACCCTTCCACCGTAGAAGCGATTAGAATAGCGTGCGTGCAATGGGTAAGAATGACTTCTTGTTCCGGCGTCGGTTTGCCACCCACATCGACGAGCAAGGGCAGATGTCTTTTTTGCAAATCATGGCTGACGCGTGCAACGAATAATGGATTGAAGCGGCCTTTTTGGCGAATTAACTGGACCGTGGCCGGCTGGGCTTCTTGTGAAAAATCGCCTTCGCCGTCAGGGCAGGCGCGCAGCACATAATGGTCGACTTTATTTTCGCGCAACGATTGGCTAAGGCTATACGTGAGCACAGATTTGCCGCTGTGCGGCGGCCCGCCAATCATGACCGCGGGAAATGGGTTGATTTCAGAATTTGTCATTGCTTGTTTCTTATCCTTTTTCTGGTTTAAAAATTAGCATTCGCAAAAACTGACTTCTCGAAGTGGGGGAAGGCCAGTTTCCAAAGCAACCGCACACACCCTTATGCCTTCAAAAACAGTTTTGCTTGCTACCGTAGGCGGTCAACCGCAGGTTGTCACCTTTGCCCTTGATGCCTTGCTGGCGCGCCAAGAAACAGTGGACGAGGTGCTCGTCTTGCATCTGATGGCCAATGAAAGTCGTGACGCCATCGTAAAACTGCGTCAAGAATTTGTCAATCACAAATACGCTGGGCACCACTGCCAGTTTCGCGCCATCCCCTTGCGCGGTGTCGATCGCTTGCTCGACGACATCCGCGACGAAGCGGCAGCCGAGGCAGTCTTACAACAGGTGCGCAACTTGATTGCCGATTTGAAACAGCAAGGCTATCGTCTCCACCTCTGTGTTTCTGGCGGACGGCGCATGATGGGCTTTATGGTGCTTTCGGCAGCGGCGTTACTTTGCGACCACCACGACCGGGTTTGGCACATGTACACATCCGACGCATTGCGCCAAGCGGCGGATGGCGGTGCCATTCTGCATGTGGGCGCGACGGGCGGTGTGCAGTTGATCCAGGTGCCCTTGGCGCCCTGGGGCGCTTGGTTTCCGGGCTTGCGCGCCATGGCACAAACCCCCCAAGCAGCAGTTGCGGCGCAGATGGAGTGGCTGCGTTCCGGCCACGAAGAGCAATGCCAGCGCGTCTATGATCGACTAACCGAGCGCGAGCGGGCCACCTTGGTTGAATTTGCGCGTGGCCTTTCGCCGCAAGACGTGGCCGAAGCCCTGACGATTAAACTGAGCACCGTCAACACCTACAAGACCAAAATCCTCGACGAATGTCGTTCAACATGGGGGATGGGGAACGACACGCGGCTCGATTATCACTTCCTGCGCGAACGCTTTGCACCCTATCTGCGCCGCATGGGTGGATTGTAACAGGTTGGAGGGTGTAGGGGATCAGAGGAAGTGAGGAGAAAGATCAGAGGAAGTGAGGAGGTTGTGGAGCAGTAACTAGGATATAGTGAGTGGAAGAATCAATAAAGATACGCCGGCAGGTCAAGCTTAGGAGGAACTGAACGAGCAGTTGGTCGTCACCCTCAAGACTGTCGCCGCCCACAAAACCGTGATCCTGGCCGAATGTCGCAACGTCTGGGCGTTGCCACCCGATGAGTGGCTCAGTTACCACTTCTTGCGCGATAAGTTTGCCCGCTACTTCGAGGCGCATGATCAATGAAAACACAAGTGGCTGGCGAAAACATCAGAAGGAGTTCTACTCTTTTTTACGAAGGATTTCTAGTGCTTTTTTGATGGAATGCGGGTAGAATGGTGTTGAGAGGTTGGAGAAATTGGATAGAGAAAGGATAGGTCGGGAGTAGGGTTTTAGCGCTATACTGAGGGGAAAAGATAGACGTTTTTCGATCAAATAAAAGAGAATTCCAGATAGTGAGTAATGGACTAATCAGATGATTACAATTGAAACCATTCCAAACGAATGCCGCACTGAACATTTATTTCTACTGATTGGCGCAAACCCCTTGCCTAACTATGTCGCTGCTCTATTGCTACGCACAGCGAACACAACGTTCCATCTGCTGCACACCCAGCAGACATTGACCATTGCAGAAAATTTGCGTGATCGCATTCTAAATCAACATGCAGAGCATCAATTTGAGTTAAGGCAAATTGATGCAAGTGATGGTGAGACGATTCGCAGTGGTATAAAAGCGCAACTTGCTGGTATACCTCTAAATGAATCCGTTGGCCTCAATTATACGGGCGGAACGAAGGTAATGGCTGTTCACGTCTATCGAGCAATCGAAGCAGCAAGATCCAATGCCGTATTCAGCTATCTGGATGCTCAAAAGCTTGCTCTATGCATTGATGGCAGCGATGGTAAGCCCACAATAAGTGTGCCAATTGCCTCGCAATGTCCAGTTGATCTGGATACGTTAGCACGCCTGCACAGTTATAGAGGATTCAAAAAAGCTCCAGTGCGTTCCTATGATCCGAAACGCAATCAACTTCTTGATACCATTTTACAAATTCATCTTCACCCTAACGGTTATGAACAATGGCAAAAATATATAGAGCAACCAATAATCGCTGATTTGCCTGGCCCTAATCACTTTCCAGAATTACTATCGTTCACTTATGCCATCGAACAGCTTTACGGTGGCTCAGTTTCTACTGAACAGGCTGCAATCATTCTCGACAATCAGCAACAGTTAAATTCCTGCCGGAAATGGCTGATGGGCAGCTGGTTA
>JBBRVA010000740.1:0-4415 GCA_038247295.1 Caldilineales bacterium
AAGACGACCAGATCGGCAAACCATTGCTCGCGCAACACGCCGCGCGCCTTCAGGCCAAAGCGTTCAGCCGGGAAAGCACTCAGCTTGTAGACCGCTTCTTCCAGCGTGAAGAGCTTATGGTCGCGCACACAGGACCCCAAGACGCGCGCCACGGAGCCATATTGGCGCGGATGGATTACGCTGTCGGGGTAGTAGATGCCGTCGGTGCCCATCATATAGCACTTGTGTTGCAGAAAGGGATGGACAAGTTCATCGGCGCCATGATGAAAGACCAGCAGCACGGCTAGGTTTTCTTCAATCAGCAGATTACACAACGCCTCTGCCGGCGGCAGCTTTACTGCACGCACATATTCAGCAAGCGTTTGGCCCTGGTAGATCGCATTTTCTTTGCCCATCACCCAGGCAATGTGGATTTCATTCAAATCTGTCGCATCGTTTTCCAACGCCCGCGCACAGCGGGCGCGCACGGCCGGATCACGCAGTTTGCGAATCACACCTAGCGGACCATCGGTCCACACTTCGTAGGGTAACATGTAGTTGAGCATGGTCGAGCCGGGCATGTAGGGGTAGACGTCGAACGAAAAAGAGACCTCGTTGCGGGCGACGGTGTCGATATAGGTGAGGATGCTTTCGATCTCGGCCGGTGTGCCGCCTTTCAAATGCGAAATGTGGACTGGCACACCGGCGCGCCGTCCAATCTCGACCGCTTCTTGGACGCCGGCTAGAGTGCCACGTTTGTAGCGCACATGCGTGGCATACAGCCCACCCACCTGTGCCATCGGTTGGCACGCCGCCACCAGTTCATCGGTTGTCGACCAGCATTGGGCAATATAATCCAGGCCAGAGGAGAGTCCGACTGCGCCGGCTGCCATGCCCAGTTCCACTTCGGCGGCAATTTGGCGCCATTGAAAATCATCGGGCGGATGGTTGCCAAAGCCACAGACCAACGTGCGCACATTGGCATAGGGCAGGTGGGCAATGCTGTTTTGCACATTGGCGCCGTCCAGCAATGCCATATAGTCGGCCAAACTTTGCCAGCCACGGTACTCCTCGAAGCGCAAGGCATCTAGAGCGCGCAGATAATAGATCCATTCATAAACTGTCTGCTCATTGACCGGCGCATAGGAGATGCCGTCGGCCATGATCACTTCGGTGGTAAAACCCTGGCTGGTTTTGGAAAAGAGGTGCGGCGTTTTGAGCAGCCACGCATCCGAGTGGTTATGCACATCGACAAAGCCCGGCGCAACGATCTTGCCCGTAGCGTCGATAGTTTGCTGCGCGACCGCAGCATCCAAGTGACCAATCTGCACAATGCGATCACCCTGGATGCCAATATCCGCCTGGTAACGCGGGGTCTTGACGCCGTCGATCAAAGTACCATTTTTGAGGATGAGATCCAGCACGAGATTGCCGCCTTTCGTTTTAGGCTGATCCAAAGTCTAAATGATCCACGAAGCTACACGAAGAAAACACCAGTTAACGCGTAGCCAAAGATCAAGCTTACGCGCCCACCAATGCATCAAAGTTCAGGGCGTCCAGGCGGGCAAAGAGCTTGCTTTGCTGTTCGGCAGACAGCGCACGATTGGGCAGGCGGGGTGCGCCGCAGTCAAAGCCGAGCCGACTCATGACCACTTTGAGCGCGCTCATGAAACCGAACTCCATCAGCGCGCCGGTGATGATATTGGCCGTCAATTGTAATTCCACCCCACGCGCCATGTCGCCCGCCTTCACCGCCGCATGAATGTCGCAATAGGTGCCAACCATGTAATTGAGCGTCGAGCCGATGTTGCCGCTGGCACCAAACATGGATCCAAAAAGACATTGCTCATCCATGCCCGCGAAGACGGTCCATTCATCTTTGCCCAGTTCCTGCTTGCCCATTTCCACAATGCGCCGGAATTCAAACATATTCGGACCGGTGTATTTGCTGCCGGCCAGGGTGGGGATATCCTTGAGGGCGCGCATCAACCCTACAGCATCGGCCGGGCCACCAAAGATGTAGGTCAAAAGTGGCAAGTCGGGCGCAGCCGCGCCAATCGCAGTGAAGTAGCCCACCGTGCTGGGCACCGTATTGTAAAGCGGTGGAATGATACTGGCCACGGCATCGGCACCAGCAGCCTGGGCATGGCGGGCCAGGGCGACGGCATCGGGCGCGGCCACCGCCCCAACATGGGCGATGACCGGTATGCGTCGGTCGACCTGCTCGATCACCGTTTCGAGCGTCTGTTTGCGCTCGGCCACTGTCATATAGATGCCTTCGCCAGTGCTGCCACAAACATAGAGTCCGCCGCTACCCTGCGCAATCAGATAATCGACCAGACCGCGCAGCACGGGGACATTCACTTGATCATCCGTCGTAAAGGGGGTTAACAGCGCTGGCCACGCGCCTTGAAATTGACTCATAAGGTTTCCTTTTTGGTAAAAAATAGATTTAGAACAGTAGATAGGGAGACAGGTAAACAGGTAGACAAGGCGGTGTCACCTGTTTACCTGTTTACCTGTCTACCTTCATCCATCAAAATCCGTTGCGCGGCGTTGTAGCCGGGACCGCCATTCACTTCGCCCCACGGATGCATGCCCGCGCCGCACAGATAGAGCGCGCCAATCGGCGTGGTGTATTGGGCCAGTTCCGGCAAGGGGCGCTGCCACAAAAGCTGGTTGCTGCGGCCATCGACATGATGGATATTGCCATCGGTCAGGTGCATACGCTCCGCCAGATCAGCGGGGGTGAAGAGCACATAATCGCGCACCGCGCGGCTGAAGTTCGGTGCGCAGTGATCCATCTGCTGGAAAATCCGCTCGGCCACCATCGTTTTGAGATCTGCCCACTGGCCCTGGCGCGGATGTAGCGGCACCCAGGTAATATAGGCTGACCAAGTGTAGCAGCCGGCCGGCGCCAGGGAAGGATCATAGACGCTCGGCACGAAGGCGCTGATAATGGGCGCTTCGGGCAATTCACCCTGTTCCGCCGCACGCCAGGCTGCCATCCGGTAGGCGCGATTGGGGGCAACGATCAAGGTGGCGCCGCGCTGCTGTGCGACGGTTAGGTTGCCATCCAGGCGGTATTCGGGAAACTCGCGCAACGCGCAGTGCAGTTTAAGACACGTGCCAACCTCGCTGCGGATCGCCTGGACACGGTGCAAGAAGCGGCTCTCCAACTGTTCTGGCGCGACCAGTTTGAGCAAGGTGCGTTTGGGATCCAGGTTCGAGATCACGCGCTGCGCCCGGATCTGCTCACCGGACATTAGCTCCACCCCAATCGCCACACCCTTTTCAATTAAGATGCGCTTGACCGGTGTATTCAGGCTGATTTCCACGCCTTCGGCTTGGGCGGCTTGGGCCATCAACGCGGTCAACTGCCCCATGCCGCCGCGCACATAGCCATTGGGCACGGGATCACCGGTCTCGCTATAGGAGCCCAACGCCGCGGTGATGCTCTGTAACAAGCCGGTGTCCACGGCGTAAATATTGCCAACGTCGGCTGGCGCGCCCTGGTCGCGCATAATATCAGATTCAAAGAAGCGATCGGCAATCGCAGCCACCGAGGACGTGATCACCAGATCGAAGGCGGCGCGATCAGCAGGATCATGCAAAGTGGGGTAAATATCCTGGAGGTGCGGGGCAGGTCGCAGTAAATAGGGGCCAAAGATATTGCTGATGCGATGCCAGAGCTCGACCCAATCCGGGAAAGCGGCCGCATCGGCGTTGGAAAATTTGGCAATCTCCGCTTGGATCGCGTCATAGCTGTCACCAGGGGCCACGTTATTTAAGCGCCCAGAGTAAATGTAGCGCCCATCCGGCAGCAAACGCAGAAACTGGCGCGTGTCCACGGTTAAGCCACGTTCGTACAGTTGCATATCGCGGATAATCTGCGGGCGCAACGACCAGACCAGATTGGCACACGAGGAAAACTTGAAGCCGGGGATCAATTCTTCGGTCACACAGGAGCCACCGATAAAGGGCCTGGCTTCTAACATCAAGACCTTAAACCCCGCACGGGCCAGATAAAAAGCCGTCACCAAGCCATTGTGGCCCGCACCAATGATCAAGGCATCAATCATGAATCATTCCTTCGCGACACTCACTTGAAACTACGGCTGGCTTGCATACATATCGGATTGTCCTATAGATCAGCATAAATGAGTGAGCAGCAATTGTCAAATTAGCGAAATTAATTCAAGTAGGGGAAGTAGCTGGCGGACGCGATTTGGAATAGCGCATGACAGAACGGCCGTGCTACAATTAACCCATAATTTTGCACCAATCTTAAGGGGAAATCTTAGAGGGAAAATGTCTAGTCTTGGTGATATGCCCGTCGACCCGACGCTCAATGTGCCATTCTATCTACACCTCCGCTAAGCCATTCTCACCGAACGGCTCAAAAAGGGGATGAAATTACCCTCAACGCGCGCCTT
>JBBRVA010000741.1:0-4412 GCA_038247295.1 Caldilineales bacterium
AACCAGGCGCGCGATGGCGCAGCGTGCGGTAGACAATCTCAAAGCTGGTCTGCGCGGCGATCAATTGATTAGCCGCATTGCCTAACGGGAAACAGGAAGCCGGGTGAGCATTGCCTACGCGCGCTTCCTGTTTTTAGCCCCACATTGACTTTCGCCTCCTCTGCCTTCCTCAAAAGTCTATTATCAAATCAAATATTAAGTAATTTGAAACATAAGTTATCAAATAGTCGTGCTATGCTTTCCATTGTGAAGCAAAGATCGCGGATCACCGGTTGGTTTACGGTCCACAATCAAAACTTCACCATTACTGTCTTCACCGAGAAGCAGCTTAGGCGGCACTTTCGTGATACATGGAAAGCTAGAGACCAGTTTCAATGCGCACTATTCTCTCACTCCTCATTCTTTTTGGCTTACTCAGCGCGTCTACAACACCATTACTTGCTCAGGCTGGGGGTGGCACCGTCTTTTTGCCCCTGGTAACAACAGGTGGTCAGCCGCTCCCGGTCGCTACGGCTACGCCGGTAGAGGAAATTAACCCGAATGACATTCAACAGGATGATAATAAACCGGCTGTTATCGACATTGAGACGGGCGGCCTTCCGGTTGGCGCCGATGCGCAGCGCGGATCCGCACAAAACCGCACCATGCCCACCACCTTAAGCGGCTTACAGCTAACAACGCCCGTAATGCTTGCGGCTACACAAGCAGCACAAGCCAAATTGTTGGGCAATCTGGCCACCGCCACAGGTTCACAGCAGGTGATTGTGCGTTTGAACGAAATGCCACTAGCCACAACAGAGGTTGCAGCCAGCGCCGTCGAAGCCCGTCAGGCGCAATTAGCACGTTTGCAAGGGCAACAAGTCAGCATCATTCAACAAGCGCAAAGCCTCGATAGCCAGGCAAAATTGCTGGGCAATACACAAACCTTGTTAAATGCCGTCATGCTGGAGATCGACAGCCAGGCTATCCGCACATTAGCTGCTGACCCCGCCATTCTCTCCATCGCTGCGATTGCCGATTACAATTTAGACCTAGACGAGACTGTGCCATACATTGGTACAGCCGTGGTCCAAGCAAGCGGTTTTACGATTGCCCCTTTTGGTGAGCAGTATTTAGGCATTTTCCAACAGACCAATCAGACGGCAACCACCCTATTCGAGCACACCAACGATACCCTGCAAATCCTAGATTTTGGCCCTCTTTGCAATATCAGTGAACAAGGCATCCTCCTCTTTTTCTCTAATGGCGCCATCGCCGGCTATGAGGCTGGCACAATACGCGTATCTGAATAGTCAATTTTCCAAAATTGTAAGCATATTGAAAGCATCTTGGTGAAGGAATAGCTTACATGGCGTAGACGCCAACCAAAAGAGTATGTTACAATTTCGTTAAGCGACTATTTACCAGCGCAATAAATATCGCGAGCAAAACTTACATACGTAAGCAAACTTCCTTCATTTTTTGGCGTACACATGTAATTTTTCGCTACCCATTTTTTAGACCACAAGCGTCTTCCAAAACCACTTGTCGTCCAAGCCTGTTGCTTTGCAAAGCTCATTAAGTCACGGAAGTTTTCGGATGGAGAGAATTAAAGTCTGCCGAAAGCTATCGTGGCTTAATTGCGTTATTTGGAAAGCCACAATCGTTGCCCAACAATGCAGCTACCGTCGCAAAAGGAGGTAATCACCCACCGTATCAGGTGAATCATTGGCAGCAAAGACCACCGTATTTATCCAGCGTAGACAAATGGTGCATTGTTTTGTTGCCAGGTAGGTTGCCCCCTTCAATCTACATCACCAAAAATATTTATTCATTTCCGTCCCCAGTTTATTTGCCAAACAAAATTCAACAACCAGAACAGGAGCCAATTGATGCGAAAATTGTTCTCGATCCTGACGGTCCTAAGTCTCATAACGCTATCTTTACCGTCGATTGCGTTTGCTCAGGATAGTGATACCGGATCTACCGTCTATTTGCCCATGGTTACCCAGGGCGAAGAGGCAGACAGCGAAGTGGCTGATGCAGAGGATGGTGCGATTACCGCCGTACCCGGCTCGATTTCGCCGCAAAACAGTGTTGCGGTAGAAAAAGCGACAGTCGCTGCGGCCAGCGGTGGCAATCCCGAAGTTCTCCGCCCGGTCAGTTTGATTGTCACCTTTGATCAATCGGTCAGCGCCGAGCAGCTACAGGCTGTAACCGGTGGCCAAATCATTCACCGTTACAAAGCTGTCTTTAACGGCGTTTCCTTGGTCACGATGAGCGACAAAGTCGATGCGCTCGCCGGACTCAGCGGCGTTACGGGCGTTTACCTGGATGAATTGCAACAGCCAGACACCGACGCCTCTACCGATTTCATCGACGCCGATGATGCTTGGGACGTACTTGGCGGCCAAGAAGAAGCGGGCGAAGGTGTGATTGTCGGTATTCTCGACAGCGGCATCTGGCCAGAGCACCCCTCGGTTTCGGATCCCGACCCCGAAGGCGATGCTTATCCCGCGCCCCCAGTTGTGCCCGGTTCGAATGGCTTCAGTGGCGGCGCTCCGCGCGACACCTGCGATTTTGGCAATACCACATTTAATCCCAATGATGTAGAATTCACTTGTAACAACAAGTTGATCGGTGCTTACAGTTTTATCGACACCTACAAAGTTGTGGTTGGCCTATTGCCCACCGAGTTCGACTCGGCGCGTGATGATAATGGCCACGGCACCCATACGGCCACTACAGCTGCCGGCAATGGCGAAGTGGAAGCGACACTATTGGGCGTCGAGCGCGGCGAGGTTTCTGGTGTCGCACCCCGTGCCCACATCATTGCCTATCGTGTTTGCGGCGATGAAGGTTGTTTCGGCAGTGATTCCGTCGCTGCCGTCGAGCAAGCGATCTTGGATGGCGTCGATGTGATCAACTTCTCGATCAGCGGCGGTGGAGATCCATACAATGATATTGTTGAACAGGCTTTTCTAGTTGCCTACGAGAATGGCGTCTTTGTCGCCGCCTCGGCGGGTAACTCTGGCCCCGGCCCCGACACAGTGGCCCATCGTGGCCCCTGGGTAACGACCGTCGCGGCCAGCACCAGTGACCGCCATTTTGTCAGCACGCTTACGCTTCAGGCGGACAATGGCGACACCTTGATCGTTACCGGTGCCAGTGCAACCGCTGGCATCAGCACGCCAACCCCGGTTGTCTTCCCCCCCGATCCATTGTGCAATCCACTACCCGCCGGCACCTTTAGCGGCGAAATCGTGATCTGCAACCGTGGTGTCATTGGCCGCATAGCCAAAGGCTTTAATGTAAGCCAGGCTGGTGCTAGCGGTATGATTCTGCGCAACCTGGTCGTGCAAGATGTAGAAACCGACAACCACTTCATTCCCAGCGTCCACTTGGATGGACCTGAGGGTGATCAAGTCGTCGCCTTTGTCAACAGCCATACCGGCGTTACTGCCACCTTTACCCCTGGCGTAGCGACGGAAGTAGAAGGCGATGTGATGGCTTCCTTTAGTTCGCGCGGTGGTCCCGGCCAGCAGCTCGGCATCAGTAAACCTGATGTTACCGCCCCTGGTATACAAATTCTGGCCGGTCAGACGCCCTTGCCCGCCACACCCGATGGTGGCTTGCCCGGCCAGTTGTTCCAGGCGATTGCCGGCACCTCGATGTCTAGCCCACATGTGGCTGGCGCCGCGGCCTTACTCAAAGATCTCCACCCCGATTGGACGCCAGGCCAGATCAAGTCGGCCTTGATGACCAGTGGTGAGACTGATGATGTGAAAAAAGAAGATGGCGACACTGATGCCGATGCGTTCGACCGCGGCTCGGGGCGCATCGATCTGGACGAAGCTGTCAACCCAGGCTTGACAATTGACGAAAGCGCCGCCAATTATCTGGCGCTAGAAACAGCACTGTGGAAGGCCAACTATCCTAGCCTCTTCCATCCCAACCTGCCCGGTATCTTCACCGTACAGCGTACAGTCAAAGATGTGACGGGCGTAGGTGCCACTTGGGCGATCGAGACGGACACGGATCACAATGATTGGAACATCATTGTACCGAGTGAACTCGCTGTGACAGCCAACGGTGAAGCCACCTTCGAGATTACCGTCGATGCCAGCCGCGTGCCCGTCGGCCAGGTGCGCTTTGGCGAAATCAAGCTTCTGCATGACGACCTCCGGCTCTATATTCCGGTTTCGTTTATACGCGGTCAGGCGTTGGTCGCGCTGGGCAAGGCTTGCACCCCGGCCACCATTCGCAAGAACAAAGCGCCCACCGAATGTACGATTACGCTGGAAAATACCAGCTTCAACGCGGCTGAAGTCAGCCTGGTCGATGATATTCCAGCCGGTCTGGCGTTGGTAGAAAGCAGTGTCGTCGGTGCCGATGTGGTAGACAGTGATACAATCGCTTTCAACGGCACATTG
>JBBRVA010000742.1:0-4412 GCA_038247295.1 Caldilineales bacterium
ATTATAGGCGCTCTTGTTGTAGTAAATCCACTGTAAACCAGCGACGACATCGGACATGGTGCCGCGCCCCACATCATCCATGACTTTAACATCGATCAGATTTACCTTTGGGGCCACACCCATATAGGCGCCATTCGATTGGTTGCCGGTGCCGCCGATGGTGCCAGCAATATGGGTCCCATGACCGTTCGAATCATCAATCGAACTCTGCGCACTGACAAACTCCACCTGTTTCAAAACACGGCTATTTTCCAGTAGGTTAAAAATATCGTCATGTGGGGCAATGCCGCTATCGACTACAGCAACGGTGATGCCTTGCCCTTGGATGCGTGAAGTTCCGTTCCAAAGCTGGTCGGCGCCGATGCTTTTTACATAAGTGCTTGCTAAATTAGAGGTGTTAATACAGTCGATACAATTGCTACTCCCGGCCAGTTCTAGCTCGAAGCTGGCATCCCCGCTATTGGCAGAAGATTGGTGAAGCTCTACGGCAATTACATTCTGTCCATTGACTAGCGTATTTACGGGAATGCTGGCGGAGTGCCAGATGCGCTCATCAGAGCCTTCAATCGCGCTTGTGGCATATGTATTGTAGGCAATGGTTCCTGCCGGCATGTTTGTCCGCCAGACCTCTGTGCCGTTCAGATAGACAACCGCGCCGTCATCCCGAATCATGCCAAGTTGTAGCATGCTAAAGCTGGTTGCATTCGTTACATAAAATGAGCGTCGAAAATAGGTGGTTGGATATTTGCTATTTGGATTAGAGCCATAACTTACATAGGTGGTCTCATCATTGTCGCCATAGCCAAGTTCAGATTGCCCCGTCGCCCAGTTGCTGTCATCGAAAGCGGGCTGGTGCCAGTTTGTGCCTTGGTTAGAGCCGTTGTCCAGATATTTCCAAACCGAGCGCGCGGGCGAAATAATCGTCCATCCACTACCACCGGCGACGCGATCATATTCAACCTCAACGTCACCAACTGAGAAAACCTCATCCGACGCCCCATAGTTGCTTATCACACGGAAGCGGATCACGGTATTGGCGCTGGCAAATCTAGAAATGTCGTAGCTGCGCGACTGCCAAACTTCGCCCGTGATTCCGGCGATGATTTCGAGTATGGTATAGGTCAAACCATTATTACGCGACACCTCAACTGCAATGGCGTCACTCGCATCAACGCCCCACGAAGTAGAAAAATTAAAGCTGAACTTTGCAGACGCAACGTTATCACCCAGGTTTATCTTGCGCGCCACACTGGGTTGCTTCCAGGTATTCGGATAATCATCCAGGCGGAGGGCGCTATAATTCACCTGTACTTGGCCTGCCAGTGGGCCCGTTCCTCCCCATTCTGGATCATACTCTACCCAATTACTTGCCCAGGTATCAAACCCATCATTATTGGTGAAAGCGCGAGTATCGAACCAATCGATCACGCTTTTATAAGCCGTGACACTGCTGGCGCTCACCTCTTCTGCGTTAATACCCGCATCAGTCGCTTCTGCGCGTGCGTTGTAAAAGCCATCATCCGCACCGATACTTACAAGTGGCAAAAAGATCTTTTGAGCGAACGCGCCGGCAATTTCTTCCGCTTCTGGTTTTGCTGTGTACGCAATCTCAACATAATCGACATAAAATTTGTCGAGCGTGTCAAACGTGTCTGAAGTGATAAAGCGAATCGTGGTATCGGCGGCCATATAGGCCGAAATATCATAGCTGACAAATTGTAACGCTGGATCTGTATCCGGTCCCGCCAGGCGTGCCACTTCTGCCCAAGTTGTGCCATTGTCGGCCGAGATCTCGATCGCGACGGCGTCCGTGGCTTCATCCATATCCTTACGTCGATAGGCTAGACTTAATGTTGCCGTCGCCGCATCGGACAGATTGACAAACCCTTGGATGCCACGTGCCGCATTTTGCAAACGCAAACCTTGTTGCGTCCCCCCTAAAAATGCAACTGATGCTACATCGCCATTATCTGGACCATCGTTTTCGCCAATTTCGACCCAAGCCGAACCCGACCACGCGCCGAGGCCTGTCCAAATTGAATCAAGTGCGCCCATTCCTAAAGTGCTACGCTCAAAGTCCTCGCGTAGGGTCAGAATACCACTGTCGTTTGCTAGCTCATCGGCGCCATTGATTTCCGCGCGATTATCTAGCTCATTACTCGCGCTATTGTCAGGCATCATGGCATCATAAACGGGGGCGTCGAGTGAAACCCAGTGTACGCCTGCTACTTGCGCCAACTGTACCGCGGCGCTGGCCGCCATATCGGCCGCAAAACCATTGATCAGCGATAAGTCTTTCGTGATCGTGCCGCCCAACTGGGTCACGCGCTGATCCACCGGGGCGCCGCCAGCAATTTTCTGCACAATAATACTAACAACTTTGTCTGGCTGTGCGGCAGCTAGCTGCAGCAAGGAGGGATCAATGCGTGGGGTAAGAGGGTTTGCTGATACAAGTTGGATCTGGGTGAAGAGCATTACCGTGACTACGATCAAATTTGTTACTCGGTTGTGCCAAGTTCGCACACCATGGCGTGCAAGCAAATATCTAATCATTGTGGCTATCTCTCTTTGGTGCATTTCGAGTTTGCTGCCTGTTGTCGTACCCGACCCACTACGACCCCTAGGTACTGTCACGACTGGCTAATGGAAGACAACACGCCGAAGGCAATCCTTTGGCTATCGATAGACATGGCTCATAATTGGCATTATTGCACAAACGTACTGCGCGCGGTGAGACGTGGCTGCCGATAATGCTACGCAAAGGTAAGAAGGTAGGCTGCAGTGTAAGCGTGGTGAGATATCCCGTTTGCCATCTATCATCAACGGCCTTGGGATTGGATGTTTTTTTGCGCGAAATCTATGTTTATACGAAGTCTTATGGCAGAGCTATCAGATTTTATGCCAGAGCATGGTCTAGTTTTGTAGCTAAATTGTAATCGATTAGTAACATAACCCACATTACAATTTGCTGTCATTTTGCCAAATTATACCTGCTATAATTTAATGAAGCGTAATTATCTGTTAATTTCTGCTGATAATGCCAAATCATAGGCGCTACCAATGTATGGCATCAATCTCTAGGAAAACTTAAGACACGAGGTGTAGCTTCTCATTCATCAAGAGCCGACAGCAACGTAAGTGCCCCTCCTGTGGGTAACGGTTTGACCAGTATCAGGTGCAATGTTACAATTCAGCGCTATGAGCAAACAATATTATGGTGGCCAGGCCGTTATCGAAGGGGTTATGATGCGGGGCCGTAAGGGCATGGCTGTGGCTGTGCGCGACCCGCAGAATCAGATCGTGCTCCATGAAGAGCCATTAACGGCAAAAATATACACCAGTCGGTGGGGACAGTGGCCGTTTGTGCGTGGCTTGAGCATGCTCTGGGACGCGCTCGGGTTAGGCATGCGGGCGCTAATGTGGAGTGCTGAGGTCTCTTCGCAAGAAGAGGGCCAAGAAAAGGTGGAATTTTCTGGGCCCGTGGCGTGGACAACGATCGCCGGTAGTATGGCCTTTGCGATCGGCCTTTTCTTTTTATTGCCCACCTTTGCTAGCCGCTGGTTGGCAGCCTACGTAAATGACAACCCCTTGGTCGACGCCGTTTTTGAGGGCGTCATTCGGCTGTTGCTCTTCTTGGGCTATCTGTGGCTGATCGGCCGCATTCCTGAAATTGGCCGCGTCTTTGGCTATCACGGCGCAGAACACAAGACGATCAATGCTTATGAAGCCGGCGCTGATTTGACTGTTGAACAAGTGCGCAAATATAGCGTGCAGCACACGCGCTGCGGCACCAGTTTTTTGCTCTATGTCCTGGTGATTAGCATTATCCTTTTTGCACCGCTCACCTTTCGAGGCATTGAGCCAGGTTGGTTAGCGCTCTTGTTGCGCTTTATCACGCGACTTTTACTGGTGCCGTTGGTGGCGGGGATTGCTTACGAGATCATTCGCTTTAGTACCGCGCACCAGAGCAACCCATTGATGAAACTGCTGATTGCACCTGGCCTGGCTTTGCAGAAACTCACAACGCGCGAACCAGACGACGGCATGCTCGAGTGTGCAATTGCGGCGCTGAAGCCAGTGTTGGCTGCCGATGGCATTGTAAAACCTGTCATTGTGGAGCCAGCTGTGAATTCACTGGAAAGTGTGCCCACACCGGTTAGTTCATAAGCAGCAAGCCGATAAAGCTGAAGGCTTGCTGCCAGGACTAGGCTGAGTCTGTTTCGACTACCAATTCTTCCCCTTCCACAATTACCACGTCCCCTTGGCGCAGTTTGCGGCCGCGCCGGATTTCTACTTCTCCATTGACAAGCACGCCGCCAGATTGGATCAGTTGCTTGGCTTCGCCGCCACTCTGTACCACCTCGGCAAGCTTTAAAAATTGGTCGAGCTTGATGTATTCGTCCATTGCCTCA
>JBBRVA010000743.1:0-4400 GCA_038247295.1 Caldilineales bacterium
CTAATCAAGTCGAGCACGAGACCGGCAATTATGACTCTTAATTCTTTAGTATTAAAAATTTCTATATCATTACTCAAATTTACAAAAAGTGCAAAAGGATATTTTTTATTATTGTATTGATGACCAATATAGAAATTTCTTCTAGATGCAAGTTGTTTTTCCCAATACGCATTAGTGGCTTGAAGTACCAAACCTGCGACTGGAGGCTCAGGAGGATTACTAAAAACATAAATAGATCGAGCAAATGCTTCCCAATACCCAGTTTCGGTTAATCTTTTACCAATATGATTTACTAAATTACTAACGAACCGGTGAAGAACAGGAGGTTTATCAGGATTATTTGCCATCTGTGTGGGTATAAAATCGCCAAGGATTTCACCAGCAAAGGCGGTAGCTTTAGTTAAATCATTACTAAAACGGTCACCTAAAGCACTTTCAATCGCCTTTGTGAGACGATTAAAACTTTCTGCTTGCCGAATATTGGGGAGAATGCCTTCAACCCCTACGGATTGCAACAAATTAACTACTACAGAAAAGTTATACTGGTCTCTAAAGACAACATTTCCATCAGCATTCACATCCCCCTGAATGGCTGCCCCACCTCCCGTATTAATTTGGCTATCCATCTCTCACCCTTTCACTTTTGGCAATGACCCAAATTGTGATTATAATGCCGCCATGCTCTGGAAACTTGATGGCTACTTAGTTATTCCCCACGAACTGCTCCACGTCCTGGCCTACCGGCTGATCGGCAAACGCTGCGCCTATCAGTGGGGCGACCATGCGGTTAATTCACTGGAAGACCGTACCATCAACCAGCGGCTGTTCTGCCTACTATTTCCTTTGCTGGTCAACAGCTTGGTTGTGTTATTACTGCTGAGTATCTGGTTTGTCACCTACATTACGGCCAGATACCCGATTAATCCACTCGAATACTTGCAAACGGCCCCAACCTGGCACCATGTTCTCTTTTTCGGCTGGACCTTGGCTATGACCTATGCTGGGACTTGTCTGTGGGACGTGATCTTTGCCAGTCGCCTCCTAATGGAAAAACTGTCCCAAAAGCCACCAGATAATCCCCAAGAACACCAATACAATCGGAACAGCCCACAACAAGGCTAAGAACAAAATGCCCGGTTCCTCTCCACGCGGCCCTTCATAAAAGATACGTCGAGCCGTTGGGTTGCGAGTGGCAAGTAGCAACAGCAACAGGCCAGCAATCACATTAAGCGAGGTGCAGAATACGGCCCAGTTACCACCGAACATGGCATTGAGGCCCAAACTGACCACCAAACCACTTACCCCCCAGAAAACGGCAAGCGCTAGAATTAGTAGAATATTTTTCACACTGTCTCCGGCCCCATTTTTTGCTCGAGTTTTATCGCACAGTGTACTTGGTACTCATAGATAAGACAAACCCGATGGAACGAAATAACCACGGCTCGCGCCACCAATGTACGAAGCTAGAGGGGTGATATACTCAAGAAGTCCCGTTCGCATTTCAGGAGAACTAGTACACTGTAATCAAAGTTTTAATAGTTTATAATTGGGTTGCTACCAGTGCGATTTGGCTCGTTCTAATGTATCATAATTTACGTTACAGTGTACTAGTAGAGCGTTACGCAAATTATGATGGTTTAGAATTAGCCTCTTACTCGTGCAATTAGGTTTGTTCTAATGTATCATAATTTAGCTGACAGTGTACTATTACGCCAACGTTAGCGTAGCGAATCAATTCGCCGCTACCCAGACGAAGTCCACCGGCGTGAACTGTGGGTGCAGCCTGCGCAGTCAGGCTTCGTTTGAGGAGCGCGTGGTTTTAACCACTGCGATCAGGCTAATTTAACGTTGTCTTACTATTTGCGCTACAGTGTACTAGGCAACGACTTCTACGGGAACAGGCAAAACGTGGCTGATGAGATAGCGACCGTGATAGGGATTGTGCGTTAACGGTTGCGTGCGCCCTGTCGCGTCTGTGGCGCGTGCCATCAGAATATACAGCCCAGACGTGGCCGGCGTCTGCCAGAAAAATTCCCAGAAACGCCAGGCATGGTCAACCGGCTCCCCCAACAGATTTGCCGCTTGCCAGGTCGCGCCGCCATCGCTGCTGACATCCACATTGGCGATAGCCACAGCGCCCGCCCAAGCCGCGCCATACATACGATAGGTGCTGTTAGCCGGCACAATTTCATGCGCCGCCGGTCGGGCAATCTCTGCTTTCACCGTCATATGCGTGATCGGTACTAGTTGCGGTGGCAAGCCATCGTGCTGCGCCCAGTAGGCATAATCGACCGTCTGAAAATAACCGTGGAAAGGTTGTTCGGTCACAATGATGCGCGTGAGCCACTTGACCGATGCCATGCCGTACCACCCGGGGATCAGCGCTCGCACTGGAAAACCGTGGGCAGGTGGTAGCGGTTCACCATTCATGGCGTAGGCTAACAGGACAGGGGATTGCTGCAATTGCGCGAGCGGGAGGCTGCGGGCATAGTGGATTTGTCCCGGTGGCCTCGGCTCTTCTTTGACTTCGCCTTGATCGGCCCCTTCTAAGATAATTTCTAGCGCCGACGCTTTTACGCCCACGTGCTCTAAAACTGTGGCCAATCGTACACCTGTCCATTCGGCATTGCCCACCGCACCCAATGTCCACGGCACGCCTGGGGCCGGCGGCGCCAGAAAGGCGCGGCTGTTGCCTGCACATTCCAGCGTCACTACCTGGGTATGGGACGGCATCTGCATTAAGTCGGCCAGCGTGAGCATCAACGGTTGTTCGACCGCGCCTTCGATGCGCAATTGCCAGTTCTGCGCTGTCACGGGTGGCACGGCAAAGTGATTGCGGACAAAGAATTGTTCGACTGGTGTAATAAAGTTCGCGAGCGTATGAAACGGAAATTCTAAGTTTTCTGGCGCGGCTTCGCGTACGATCAAACCGGCAGGGTTGGTCTTGTTGCTCACGTGCCCTGTTGCGGTGGAATTTGGCGGCTGTGACTCGCCCATGTTGCTTGCTCCCTATCGCTACATTTTGTTCCCAATAGATGATTTGCGACAATTAGCATAATTCCCTCATAATGAAATGGCAAATTTAGCTTTTGGACTGATTGATTAACAAAACCTATCTAACCGTAATAACCCAACAGAAAATCTTTGTGGCAAAAAAGGCTTTGGCCGTCAATTAGATTCTTGAACATAATTCTTGAAGCCCATACCAAACAGGTACAACCTCCATGATAACAACGTTTGACGGCGGCATCGAACTCATTCTTTGGCTCCAACAATTCAGTCCTGCGCTTGATCAGCTCTTTATCTTCTTTACCCTGCTCGGCAATGAGACATTTTTTTTGGTAGCCTTGCCCACCCTCTACTGGTGTTTCGACCGGCGCATCGGCGCCCGCCTGGTGATCCTTTTTCTCTTCTCGATCGTGCTAAATTCATGGGCCAAGTTGCTGGCGGATCAGCCGCGCCCCTTTGAATATGATCCGCGCGTGCGCGCTTTAGTCGCGATCGATACCGGTGGCTTTCCTAGCGCGCATACACAGAGCGCGGTGGTGGTTTGGGGCTACTTGGCCACGCAGATCAAACGGCGCTGGTTCTGGGGGATCGCAATTTTGCTCATGATCTGCATTCCACTGTCACGTCTCTACTTAGGGGTGCATTTCCCCATCGATATTGTCGGCGGCTATGCGATTGGCCTTGTATTGCTGCTGCTTTATCTCTGGGGGGAACCGGCCGCGGAGGCGTGGGTTGCCAAACAACCACTGGCTGGGCAACTTGGCTTGGCAGTGGCGTTGCCGCTGCTGCTCTTCTGGTCGCTGCCTGCGGTCGATCATAACGCGATTGCCGCCGCCGCGACCTTGCTGGGCATGGGTGTTGGCCTCGCACTGGAAAGACGTTGGGTGCGCTTTGAAACCAATCGCGTATGGCGCACCAATCTGCTGCGTTTATTAGTGGGGATGATGGGGGTTGCGGTCTTCTACCTAGGCTTGCGCGTGGCCTTTGCCGGGCTGGAGCCGGAACCGCTGTGGCGTTTTGTGCGTTATGCTAGCTTAGGTCTCTGGTGTGCATGGGGCGCGCCGTGGCTGTTTATCCAGCTCCGCCTCGCCTCGTCGGAAAACGGCCCAAGCACCCCGCCCTAACCCTCACGGCCATTACGTTAAGGAATTTCGTAGGTGCGGTTTGTAACCGCACGTCTCCGTTCAAACCAGACAGTGCGGTTACAAACCGCACCTACGACTTGCCACGTTTCTTACCTTAATGGCCGTGAGGGTTAGGGTGGGGTGCTGGCCAGAAAAAAAACTCATCCTACCATAAGTCAACCCTGATCGGAGCCTCTATGTTGCGACCGCGCCGCAGTTTATCAATTTGGCTGATTCTCCTCCTGATTGGCACAGCCGGTTTCGCTA
>JBBRVA010000744.1:0-4383 GCA_038247295.1 Caldilineales bacterium
CAGACTGGATCATCAGCAGCGTGACGCCGGCCTTGCAAGCCCAACCCGATCTGGCCGCGGCCTATTTCTTACGTGGCTGGGCCAATTATCTCAAAGATGTCGCTGCGCCGGCATCAGGAGACGACCTAAAAGAGGCAGCCGCATTGGCGCCAGATGAAACGCTCTACACCGAAAGCGCCGCCTATGTCGCGGAAGGCAGCGCACAGAGCATCGACCCGCAAGCGGCCGAAGTTGCCGCCGTCTTGGCGGCTAGCCTGGGCATCAGCAACACAGAGGCGATCACAATCGGCTTAGAGGGCGTCTACGCCTTTAAACTAGACACCGGCGATGGCGGCCAACCGCTTTGGCTGGCGCATACCGTGGGTCTGCAGCGCTTTAATCCCGAACAGAACCACGTGCTCGCCATTTACACGCCTGGTGCTGATGGCTGGCAAGAAGTAGATCGCCTGGTGTTAGAGCATGGTGGCAGCCCGGAGAACCCAGACGCCAGCCCCGATTATCTGGACGAGGGCTCGGTAGAGCAAGTAAAAGTGGAGCCGCAGCACCTTTGGCTGGCGTTGAGCGGTGGCGCTGGCGCCCACAGTGGCGTCTTTGGCCTTTTCAGCTTTGATGGCACAGCCCTCAAGTTGGAGGCAAGCGCCTTTAGCCCCAGCCCCGGCGCTGGTCAGTTACAAGATGTGGATGGCGATGGCCTGCAAGAAGTCGTACTGGACAGCAGCGATCCCTACGTCTTCTGTTATGCCTGCGGCGTACGCTTTGTGCAATATAGCATTCTGCGCTGGGATGGCACACAAATGACTCCGGTGGCATTGACGCTGTTGCCAGAAAGCGCCGAGACAGATCTGCGCGAGCTCAACAACACGGCGGTCGAGTTAGCCGCAGGCGGACTTTGGAAAGATGCGCTCGCTGCCGTCGAAGCGGCAGCGGCCCTGAAGGCGAACGATCCGATCTTTGTCTGGAACGCGATCTTGATTCGGCTAAACGCCGAAGCCAAACGCGACAACATGCAAAACAATGTCTATCCGCTGCTTGCCAACCTTTTTTACGGGGATTTTGCCGCTACGGTAGATTTGATGCGCACATACGAACCGGATGCACTCTTCAGCCTCACGTCGCCCTTGATCCAAGGGACGGCGGCAGAAAATTGGACCGAAGCAGTAGCGGAGCGGATTGTGCAAGCGGTTGAACCGGCCTTGGAAGTGCAGCCCGACCTAGCGCCGGCCTATTTCTTGCGTGGCTGGGCTACCTATCTGCAAACAGAAGATAAGGCCGCGGCGTTGGGCGATGTCCAACACGCGGCGCAGTTGGCGCCGGAAGACGCGCTTTTCACCGCCAGCGCGGACTATCTGAGCGAATAACCGCAGCAAACGCGTAACAGCAAGATAGGTACGCGGATGGCGCGGATGACGCGGATAAACGCGGATTTAAAGGCAAACTGGCCAAAACCGATGGTGTTTGTATGATCTGTTTTATCCGCGTTTATCCGCGCCATCCGCGTACCCATCTTGCTTTACCTGTACTTTTGGACAGGTGGCGCCTGTCCGATATCCAGGTGCAATTTTCTCCGTTTTCCACTATACTGTAGCAACCCTGTCCACAAGCTGCCGGGCAGCCGGCAAACTGCCCATGTCTACTGTACAAACAAGGAGAAAATGATGACCATCAGCGCACCTGCTCATTTCATACGCGCCGCCCGCTTGGCCGATCTCCAGAACAAAGGCTATCTCACGGTTCAGATCGAAGGCCACACTGTTGCGCTCTTCTATCACAACGAGCGCGCTTATGCGGTCGATAATCGCTGCCCACACATGGGCTTTCCGCTCGACAAAGGCTCAGTCAACGGCGGCATCCTCACCTGTTACTGGCATTATGCCCGCTTTGACATCGCCAGCGGTGGCACCTTTGACCAGTGGGCCGATGACGTGCGCGCCTTCCCCGTGGATGTGCGCGGCGAAGAAGTGTGGGTCGATGTGGCGCCGCATGTGGATGCCTGCGCTCACCAACGCGAACGGCTGCGCGTCGGCTTGGAACGTGATATTCCGCTCGTGATCAGCAAGGCAGTCTTGACGCTAATGGATTCACAGGGCAACGGCAAAGATGACGCGAGGGGCAACGCTGCCGAACCCTTCCGCACGGGTCTGCTCTTTGGCGCCCAATACCGCCTGCGCGGCTGGGGCCAAGGCTTGACGATGCACGTTTGTATGATGAATTTGTTACCTTACCTGGCAGAAGAAGATCGACCGCGTGCGCTCTACCACGGTCTAGCCGCCGTGGCGCGCGACTCCGCCGGTTCGCCGCCGCGCTTTGGCGTGCGTCCCCTGCCAGAAAACACCACCGATCTGCCCACCTTAAAACGCTGGTTTCGCCAATTTATCCAAGTGCGCGATGCCGAAGGCGCCGAACGCTGCGTTGTCTCGGCGATCCGCGCCGGGGCCGATCACCGGCAGATGGCCGATATGCTCTTTGCCGCCGTCACCGACCACCGCTATATCGACGTGGGACACCCCGCCGATTTTACCAACAAGGCCTTCGAAGCACTCGATATTGCCGGCTGGGAACATGCCGAACCGGTGCTCACCAGCCTGGTCGCCGGCTATGCCAACGCCGCCCGTATGGAAGAGTCGAATAGCTGGCGGAATCCGGTTGATCTGGTGGCGATACTGGAACGCGCATTTAGGGAAATGACGACCATTGACCAACGACCAACGACCAATGACCAACGACCAATGGTTGATCGTGAGGTATTAACGCCGGTGTTGTTGGGGGATGAGCCGCAGGCGATTGTGGATGTACTGCTGGCACTGTTGCGCGACGGGTGCGATATGGAAGATCTGGCGGGGGCGGTGACCTATGCGGCAGCGTTGCGGATTGCCCGCTTCCACACCAGCAACGAGTTCGGCGACTGGGACACCGCGTTGCACACCTTTACTTTTGCCAACGCCATCCAACAGGGGTTGCGGCGCGCCCCCTCGCTAGAGCTATTGCGTGGGGTTTTCGATGCCGCCATGAGCATCTATCTGGATCGCTTCTTAAATATGCCAGCAGCGAAATTGCCCGGTCCCAACGGATTGGTAACCGATGCCAACCGGGCGTTGCTCGAACTGAGCGCCATGCTCGATCAACAGCAACAGGTCAATCAAGCGGCGCAGAAGGTGGCCCACTACATTTACGGCAATGGTGACGCCGAGCAACTTTTAGCCCAGTTGGGCAAGCTCTTACTACGTGAAGATCGCGATTTCCATACGATTCAGTCGGTAGAAGCCGCCTTCCGCCAATATGAAGTCTTGCGCGACACGCCGGCCGGCGTCCATGTGCTGGTGGCGGCAATTCGTTACCTGGCCGCCCACGCCCCCACCGTGCGCGCCCAGGGCCAAACCTATCAGATCGCGCAGCGCTTACACCACGGCGATCGACTGTTTGAAGGCGACTAAAGGATTGACACCTGGATTGGCACACGCTATACTAGATTGTATGATCGTGGAAATTAGCGCTGCCGATATGGCTGTTTATAAAAAATCTGCCCGTTTGCGCGAAGCGCGTCAGCAACAAGCTAATATAGAAAGGCGCGCTGCCGCTTGGATCATTGCGCGCCAGGCTGCGGCCTTGCTTAAAGCCGAATTTGGGGCTGATAGTGTGCTTGTCTATGGCTCGGTTGTTCATGGTTACTGGTTTGGTCCCGCTTCGGATATTGATTTGGCAGTGGTTGGTTTGCCGGCAGAAAAATTTTGGCGCGCATGGGCTGCATTGGACCCGCTGAGTGGAAACTTTGTGATCAACTTGGTGGCAATGGAAACAGTGACGGCAACTTTGCAAACTATGATCGAGCGCGAAGGAGTTGCCCTGTGATTCCGCGCTATTTAGCACTCGGCGAACGAATTGGTCTGGAAATTGCTGATATTGAGCGCACGCAACAAGCCATTCTCCGCCATTGGCAAAGAATGCACACAGCAACAATCGATCAAGACGTGTATGTCAATTCGGTTGCCCTCAATCTGCATAGTTTCTATGCCGATGAAAACTGAATCTGTGTAAGCCAGCCTGGTAATACAGGAATTCTACTGTTGGATGAGCCATGCGCCATTGATGGGCCAGAAGCAGTCGATGCAAATCGCTGGCCAGTTTTTTAGTCGCTTAGGCCTTACGCAAAATCACAGAATTTCCTTTATAAAGTGTTCTTCCCCAAATTGCAACCCACTTTGCAGATAAAGCCAGCAACTGCCGTTAGAATGTAGCGTAGTGTATGTATACAAAGTTAATCCTAGTGTAGCTTCATTATAACGGGAACAACTCTTATGACTCCACCTGCCGTGCAGGCGCTTGACCTGACCCGCGTTTTCGACAAAAAAGTTGCCGTCGATCACATTGACCTTGCCGTGCAAGAGG
>JBBRVA010000745.1:0-4382 GCA_038247295.1 Caldilineales bacterium
AGTTGTTCCACATATCTACCCAACCACACAGGAACCTGCTACAGGGCTGCTATCCCAATTTCTTCTCAATGGGGACTGGCACCCCTCACCTACAGCAACGTTCATCTTACTCCAAGAATTCCCTATCAAGTTTGGTTTCCAACGACCACGAATTACCGAGTCTGGGTTTGTGGTATGGGTGGAACTGTGGATGATGATTCGCTGCATGTTGGTCAAAATTCTTCCCTCTTTGGAACTGCTGATGACATCTCAGGCTATCATTCGGGCAACTGGATTTGGTCAAGTGTTGCAATGGATGGCAGTAATCCTTATCTATATTTGTCCCAGAATTACAATAACATTGACGTTTATATGCGAGAGATCGGGATGCGTATAGATCGAATTCTCTTGACTAAAGACTTTAATTATAATCCCACAACGGCTGGGATACGGTGTGGTGCTCAAGGTTTATAAGTGCCGCTAGCTGTGCCTTCCAAGCAAACAGTTCTATGCATTTATGAACCGGACTGAATTTCTGGTAACATAAAAAGAGGTAGCTTTGGCTACCTCTTCTTTGTTAATCAGGTCTACAAGTTTTAATCTATTTTGTGTCATTCGACAAATTTGTTATATATTTTGTCAATTGCTTACGTTAGGGGAAGGCTATGCAATACAATTACTTTATAAATAAATTTTTACCTCTCCTATCTCTTGCCCTTTTCTTGTCGACCGGCTGTGACAGTGCGGTCGAAACACCGCCAAACGGTCAGACAGCAACACCGAAACCAACAAAGGTGGTAACAGTGCAGGCCGTATCACCTCTCGATTTAGTAAGTAGTGAACAACCATGGACTGTTTATCAAGACACAAATTCACAGCGTGTCGAGCTTATGTTTGAGATTCAATATGATCCCGCAAAATGGAGGCACGACAATGGTGAACCCTATGGCTCTGTCCTGATCCATCTAGAGATACCGCGCTGTTTTCTCATGCTTGCCGATGTAGATTCTGGTCCATTTGCTGAAAGTAGAAAAATTCAATTGGCCGGCAGAGAATGGATGGTCAGCAATTCGCTTGGGGGAGATTTTGTCTATCGCACTGCCGACTTTAGATTCCAAGTCACTACAACAGGCAACCCTACACCAGCAACCAAAGCTGCCTGTCAGAAAGCTGCAGAGGAAGTTCTTAGTACTTTTAAGCCCTTATCTAATGGACAAAACAAATAGAAGTCGCATAATCGTCAGAATAGCGGCAAGCCGCCTAGCAGTGACGGTCTGAAAAACAACGGACGCAAAGCCTGCGCAAAAAAGCCGAGGGCAAAGTGAGTGGCCAAGCCGGGCATCCCAGTCATCCATCTAATTTTCAAGCTTCACGCATGACTTTTGAAAACCTCATCTAAAAATTTCAAAGATTGACAATTAGCCAATTATTTGATACACTGCGAGACGGTTTTAATTGTAAATTTTTCGCAGGAATCATCTGAGTAAAATCATGCCAGTTACTGTTCGCATTCTTGTAGTAAGAAATCGCAATTCTTATGACCAAGGGAGGCGTGCGCCCGCGAACAGCCAGGCAGAATTTGTTTAGACAAAATTTGCGCTAGCAATGTGGCCGTGAGGAGCTTCTCTTGCCCTCACGGCTTTTTTATTGCCAGTCGCCATGTGACATGACGGAAACTGACTGGTCCAGTAAGATGGCCGTGGGTGTGCAAAACGCCTCCGGCCTTTTATTTTGTTCAGTTCGGTTTTCAAGCGACCAGAAAACGGGCAGGTTTATGAAACCGGCCAACGCTGATCGTAATTTCTATAAACAACGACATCGGAGGCAATTATGTCGATTTTAACGGCTAATAATCTTACCCAAACCTTTGGCAACCACACGATCTTTCGCGGCATTTCGGCCAAGGTCGAGCATGGCAGCAAAATTGGTCTGGTTGGCCCGAATGGCGTGGGCAAAACCAGCCTGCTACGCATCCTGGCCGGGCTGGACCGGCCGACGGAAGGCGGCGCCTATCGCGGCAGCCGGATCCGCCTTGGCTATCTCCATCAAGAAGCGGTGGATACTTTTGCCAGCCGCAATAATACGGTCTATACCGAGATGCTCACCGTCTTCGCTACCTTGCGTGACCTGGAAACGCAGATGGCCGTCCTCGAAGCGCGCATGGCCGCCGGCGAGATTACGGACGAACTCTTCGCCGAGTACAGCGATCTGCAAACGGCGTATGAACGCCAGGGCGGCTATACCTACGAAACCCGGATCGAACAGGTGCTACAGGGTCTCGATTTCAACGTTGAGGATCGACAGCTACCGCTGACGCATCTGAGCGGTGGGCAAAAGACACGCGCCCTGCTGGCCCGCTTGTTGTTGGAAGAACCAGATTTGTTGATGCTCGATGAGCCGACCAACCATCTGGATGTGCAGGCGGTCGAGTGGTTAGAAAAAATGTTGCAGAGCTGGCAGGGCGCGCTGCTGGTCGTCAGCCATGATCGCTATTTTCTGGACAGTGTCGTTAATACGATCTGGGAGATGAGCGCCACTGAGATTGAACCGTATCGGGGTAACTATAGCGCCTACACGCGCCAACGCGCCGAGCGCTGGGCGCGCCGCCAAAAAGAGTTTGACGCCACGCATGAGCGGCTGGACAAAGAGATGAACTTTATCTACAAACATATGGCCGGCCGCGGGCGCAACATGGCAATGGGCAAATTGCGTCGCATTAGCGATGAATTGGGCACCGAGGGGCGCGCTGTAAAAGTCGACCGCGCCAAAGCGAAGTTCAAAGCGTTACGCCGCCCCAGCGGCGACTGGGCGCAGATGAACATGGAACTGGCCGCCGCCCAAAAGAGTGGTCAATTGGTGCTGCACACGCGCGATCTCGTCGTCGGTTATACCGAACCGCTCTTTATGGCCGACGACATCAAATTGCAGCGCGGTACCTGTGCGGCCTTGATCGGGCCGAATGGCGCCGGCAAGACGACCTTGCTGCGCACGCTGCGCGGGGAAATGGCGCCACTGGCCGGCACGATCCAACTGGGCCACAACGTGCGCATCGGCTACTTTGCCCAGGCGCATGACACGCTCAACCCGGAGCATACCGTGCTCGAAGCGCTGCTCAGCCAGCCACGCAGCGCCGATCAGCCGCTTTTGGATGAAGGCAGCGCGCGCGGCTATCTGGCCAGTTATCTCTTTCGATCCGAAGATGTCTTTAAGCGCGTGCGCAGTTTGAGCGGTGGTGAGCGGGGTCGCCTGGCGCTGGCGATGCTGGCCCGCCAAGGCGCCAACTTCTTGCTGCTCGATGAGCCGACCAATCATCTCGATCTGCCGGCGCAGGAAGTGCTGCAAGAGGTGCTCGATCAGTACGAGGGGACGATCCTGCTGATCTCGCACGATCGGTATTTGGTTTCGCAACTGGCGACGGAAATCTGGGATCTGCGGGATGGATATCTGAACGTCTTTGACGGTGGCTATCAAGATTTCGTGGCCCAGAACGAAGCCCAAGGTCAACGACAGCTCAGTGCGCCAGCCTTGGCGTTAGCCTAAATGAAAAAGATTTTATGGCTGCGGAGTAAGCACGCCCTCGTGCGGATCTGTTGGAACTAAGCCGCACGAGGGCGTGCTCTCTCCGCCGTTTGGGATTGATTTTCGGTGTAAATCCGTTTAGCCTCATAAGCTAAACGCCCCGCAACTGGACCAGTTACGGGGCGTTTTTCAAAAAAAGCAGCCAGTGGTATCATGCGGTCGAACGGCTATTGATAGCTCACCGAGTAAGGACGCCGCGGCTCGGCCCAGTCCATTAGTTCATCATCCAGGGTAGGCGGATAGAGGAAGAGTTTGGGCATAAACAGGTCGGTGGGTGCGCCAGTCAAAAATTCTCCGGAGAGCACAATCCGCTCAATATTACGATTCTCTTTGTCGACAATGGAAGCATCATGTGCTAGTTGCTCCGCTGGGCGTGGGCCTGAATAAAAGAGCATCATAAACAAACCTGCGGCTACGCATACGATCAAAATCAGGGTTAGTACGGCCATTTTATTACCTCCGACATGAATGTTTATCATGCTGTTGCCGCTGATTTGCGCTGCAACAGGACTAGATGTGTTATGCCTAAAGGATAACCCAGGTTGGTAACAGACGAAGTCATGAATCGGTCACAAATTGGTAACAAAAACGGTAATGATTCAGGCGTAGCCATGAGCAGGTGAATAGGTAGACAAGGAAACAGGTAGACAGGGAAACAAGGAAACAGGTAGACAGGGGCCTATTACGTATCTACCTGTCTACCTTGTAAACGAGCGATACATTAAGATAATGTAAGTTTCGTACAATCATGAAGGTGACGAAAAACCCTTGTTGAAACCAAATCGGTTATAATGACAGCAGAATCTGAGAAAAACCTAAGGCTA
>JBBRVA010000746.1:0-4380 GCA_038247295.1 Caldilineales bacterium
CAGTGGGACGCTAACGACTATCTGCAATTTATCTACGAGCGCCTGCCCTTGCTGCGCGATCTGCTGGCCGAAGATGGGAGTTTGTGGTTGCATTGCGATCATCGCCAGGCTCATCATCTGCGCGTCCTCTTACAGGAAGTTTTTGGCGCCGACAATTATCTCAACACCATCACCTGGCGCAGTCAAGTGGCGCGGGGAGCCAAGGTGAATGCTTTTTATTTTCCATTTAGCGCCCACTATATCGAAATTTTTGCCAAAAACCGGCAAGCGCCCACGGTTTGGAATCCACTCAAGAAACAGACGGTGCTCTCCGCTGCCGAGGCGGCGCGTGAATTTATGCACGATGAGCACGGCTTCTTCCGCACGTCCGACCCTGGCACCTATAGTTTTGCCCATCTAAAAGCATTCTACGCAGCCGGCCGCCTCTATGCACCCTATGGCGGCGAGATTGTCATTGATGAGGCTGAGCAGCGCGTCTATGCATCGCAAGGCGGCAACATTGCGGTTAAGTACTATCTAACTGCAATGGGTAAAAATAAATGGGCGGTTGAGCGGGCCATTGACAACTTGTGGGACGACATTCCAGGCCTGGGGACGACGCCTGCTGAAGACTTGGGTTACCCAACCCAAAAGACCGAGGCGCTCTTGGCGCGCATTATTCGTACCGCCACCAATCCAGGTGATCTGGTATTGGATTGTTTTATGGGATCCGGCACAACATTGGCGGTAGCTCAACAATTGGGACGGCAGTGGATCGGCTGTGATAATAACTGGGGCGCGCTCGTGACTACGCGCCGTCGCTTGCAAACTTTGCAGCCACTGGGAACCGTGGGCAATCCCGGTTTTGCGGTATATCGTGAGCAGACCGATGGAAATGATCTAGATCCCGCTTTTGTGTCGTCGCTGCAAGCGCAGATTGTGATGGCGCGCAATCCCTTGAATTGGGCTGAAATCTGTGTGCAGATTGTCGATGTCGAGTCACCGTTGATTACAGCCCTGTTGGCGCAGCAGGGTAAGCTGCATCCAGTTACTCGCGAAAATTGGCGGCTATTGGTGGACGCAGTGGCGATTGATCCAGATTACAATGGCCATGTTTTTCAGAGTTGCCTGGTGGATGCCCCCCGCAAGAAGAGTGAACAGGTAAAGGGCAATTACACTGTGGTGGCGCCGGTTACGACGACGATTGTGGCTGTCCGAGTCACAGACTTGCTCGGTGACGAGTTATTGATTGTTCAGGAGATTGGGTAATAGGGATTGGAGATTGGCTATTTGCTATTTGACGTATAGCGCAAATACCCAATCTCCAATCCCTAATCTCCAGTACCCATCTAAGGAGTAAAATGGCAACGCCTGTTTTGACGGTTTTGGAAGAAGATAAACATGCTTGGTTTGCAGGTCGCACACGGGCGATTTTGAAGTATTTAGACGCGGAAGTGCGCGCCTATCAGCCTGGTGAAGTGCGGAAAGTGTTGGACATTGGCAGCGGCGCTGGCAATATGGCGCATCATCTGGCTCATTACGGCCAAGTAGTTGGTCTTGATCCCAACCCACGGCCATTAGCGGTGGCTGCCGGGCGAGGGCTGGATGTAGTGCAAAGTATGGGTGATCAATTACCCTTTGCAACCGGCGAGTTTGATCTTGTCGCACTGTTGGATACAGTGGAGCACATTCCTGATGAACTTGGCGTCTTTGCGGAGTGTTTGCGGGTGCTCAAACCGGGGGGGAAACTAATTGTGACGGTGCCTGCGTTCATGTCTTTGTGGAGCTACAATGATGAGATCAATGCCCATCAACGCCGCTATACCGCGCCGGAGTTGGCGCAAAAATTAGAGATTACCGGCTTTCGAGTCAAACGGATTAGTTACAATAACTTCTTTCTCTTTCCCTTGATTGCCGGTATTCGGCTATTGCGTCCCTACAATCCAGGTTTGGCGAGCCCACATTTAACCAGCGAAAGCGATGTCTATCAGGTAGAAATGGAGTCAATTCCAGAACCGGCTAATACAGTTCTGCATGGTGTCGGCTGGTTAGAGGCAGAGTTGGTGCAGCGTACAAATCTGCCTTTTGGCACTAGTGTGCTCTGTATAGCCGAAAAGGCCTAGACTTATCTGTGCAAAGTATACAAACCGGTGTTTTTCCCTTGCGTAAAACAATGGGTTTGCATGCTTTCGCCTGATGAGCCCAGGCCGAAAATCGAGCTGTAACTTAAAATCGAGGTGCAACTTAACTGGCTAGTAACAAATTCATCGATCCAATGACCTCGCCATTAGAACCATCGCTGTGATAACCTGATCTGGCCTGTTTTTTGTGGATTCTCATTTAAATTACTTCTATACATTTCTTTTTTGATTTGTAAATGATACAATATTGCCTGCCGAAAGTTAAGCTAGAGGTATGAAAAATTGACCTTGTACAGACCAATCTAAGTAGGCTGTGTAATTATGCTAGGCATCTTGCTCGTAGTACTATCATCTCTCTCTCTTATTACTCCAGATCAACTCATCGCGTTTATCGTCTATACGCTACTTGCAGCCGTTGCGCAATTTTTTACTGTCGAAACAGTTGAACGCCACTCCTATTATCCGCATAATGTTTTTCTGTTTGCCAGCGCCTTGTTGCTTTCGCCATTGCTTTATACCGGTCTCGTCATCACTGCCCATCTAGCTGCGCTCGTGAGGATCGCGTTCCAAGGCCAAGTAACCGCTGCCAATATGTATGCGCGGTTATTCAAGATAGTTATCTTGGTCGTAGCTGGTCTATGCGCCCATTTGCTCTATTTTATGCTAGACAATGCTGGTTTCAACACCGCTTCAGGTGCCTTTACCACCCTAACCCTGCGTTCTGTGATCGCAGCGACCGTGGCGGCCGTTGGTTATGTGATTGTCAATTACCATTTTACGAGCATGGGCGTGTTGATCGAAAAGCGTCTTTCGTGGCAAGAATCCGGTTTGATCGCCAGTGAAAACTTGTTAGCCGACTTTGTTATGGTTTACATGGGCTACATTGTCGCGGTTGTCTGGACGATCAATGGGTGGCTGATCGTGCCGGCGCTCTCGCCGTTGATCGTTATGTACCGTTTGTTGCTGATCCCACGCCTGCGCCAAGAAGCGCAGATCGACAGCAAAACGAATTTGCTCAATGCGCGTTACTTTGGCCAGCGTTTTGAGGAAGCGTTGGAGAATGCGCGCCACTTAAATCAGTCATTGGTCCTGATTATGGCCGACCTGGACCTATTGCGCGTCGTGAATAACACCTATGGTCATCTTGGTGGTGACGCGGTATTGGCCGGGGTTGGTAAAATTATTTGTGAGAGTATCGGTGAGGGTGATTTTGCGGGGCGTTTTGGTGGCGAAGAATTTGCCATTGTGTTGACGGCGACCGATCAGGAAAGCGCACGCACACTCGCCCAGCGGATGCGCATGACCATCGAAGCGACCAGCTTTTATGTTGCAACCAGTGCGCGCCCGATCCGGGTGACGATGAGTTTTGGGATTGCTTGTTTTCCGCAAGATGCCGAGACCACGATTCACTTGATTCATCAAGCTGATATTGCGGTCTATCACGCCAAATTACTAGGTCGCAACCGAGTCATGTGTCTGGCGGATCTACCTCAAGCCGTTCGCTTTGAAGGGATTCCTGCTTACGACCTCGCACTCTACCCGGCGCCAATCTCCATGCCGTTGGCGGCAAGCGCAGAACGCATCCTGGTAACCCAGCTTAACACCGAGCCCTTTGCCGCGGGGCAATTCGTGTCATCTCAGCCAGCTGTATCGTCAATTGTCGCGTCGGAATCGACCAAGCGCCGCGATTGGTTTATGGGTGGTGTCATCCTGGTCGGAATAACCGTTGCCCTGTGGGGCTTAAGTATGGGACTGCCCTTCGCTTGGTTTACCGTCGGTTTGCTCGTGCTCAGCGCGGTCGGCGCCGAACTATTGCAAGTGGACCTCTATCGCAGTGGTACATTTTCGGCTTCGGTAGCGATCTCGTTTGCCGCTGCCCTGATTCTAGGCATCCCGGGCGTAATCTTTGTCAGCGCGGCCATTGCTGTGACCACAGCAGTCGCGCATGCTCGTCAAAAGCCGTTGCTATCTACGCTCTTTAAAGCTGCGTTTAACTGGGCTACTCATGTGCTGGCCGGCGCTATTCCAGCCCTCACAATGAGTGTTTTAGACCTGTCACTCGAAATACCGCAACTGCCACTGCTGACCATTGTCATGCTGGTGGTGGCGCTCGTCTATTTTACCGTCGAATCGGGGCTTATCGCGACTGCGATTGGTTTATCTACCAATGTGCCCATTCTTCAGACCTGGTCGATTCAATTTCGTTGGCTTGCCGGGCAATACTTGGTGCTTTGCATCATGGGTTTGTTTCTCAGTGTCG
>JBBRVA010000747.1:0-4379 GCA_038247295.1 Caldilineales bacterium
AGAATTGTTGACGCGGTTGAGCGTCATCAGTCGCGAGTTTGCTAATGTAGCACGGAAAGTGGCGCGCGAGCAGCGCTACGATGATTGTTTCCTCGACACCCTGGACAATCCGCCGCGACTCAAGACGTTTGGAGGCACGATTGGTCACGTGATCACCCACAGCATGCATCATCGCGCCCAAGTGATGTTTTTGATGGAGAAAGTGGGGATTAAAGACCATATTGAAGGCGATTTGCTCAGTTGGGAAACGATAAGTTTTGGTTGGGGTTAGCCGTTACGGCGTATAAACTGGTGCTTGCCAATCTGTTACTCCCCAAGAGACGGCCAATGAGTCGCGACAGGCATGGGCCAGGTTTAGCGCCAACCGTTGCAATTCGGTCTGCTCACACGCCTGCTTTAAACAGCGGCCGTAGGCCACCATGGCGCTTTCTACACCGCCGCCATTAGCGTCGACGCCCCCATTTTCCACCATGGCTAATTCCCCCCAATAGAGCGCCCAAAAGCGATTACGCGCTGCGGTGAGCTCGGCTTCATCTGTCGCCGTCGCCAGGATGGCCGCGGCCTGCGTGGCTTCGGTATAAAGCGCCAGCTGTTTTTCTAGAAACGGTTTACGCGCTTCAATTTGGCGCGTCTCGGCTTGGATGCGCAGCGTGGTCAAGAAATAGGCCGTGCTCCACAGGGCAACCGCCAGAACGGCGGCGATGCCTAGCCAGCGCGCGAATTTCTCCAGATTATCGACAAAAACCTGGGCGCCCACCTTGTCGCGCCCCACAAAATCTAGCCCAGCTGTGACGTTCTCGCCAACCGTAGCGCCACCGCCGGTATTGATCATTGGCTCTTTCATTGTTCATCACCATCCTAGCGCGCAAATTGGATCACATTCCAACCTGAAGGGAAAATCTATCAGCTAGTATACAGGCTGACGGCATGCGATGCAATAGGGTATTAACAAGTAATTTGTCGATCGCGTAGAACAGGGCTAGAATGCATTTGTTCGCACAGGCCAACTGCTAGCGAGCAGGAGAAGGAGTATGAACGAAACGATTTCTGACAATCCCCCCCGGCCGTCATCCACCAGAATTCAGACCGAAACCCAAGTGTCGGCCGGCGGTGTGGTCATTCGTCGGCGCGCCGATCAATTACCAGAACTGGCTGTGATCGCCGTCGGACCGCAGAACCGTTGGCAATTGCCCAAAGGGTTGATTGATGGCGATGAGACGCCAGAAATGGCCGCGGCGCGCGAAGTGCGTGAGGAGACGGGTATCGAAGGCAAACTGATTGCAGCGCTGGAAGTGGTCGAATATTGGTACGTGGCAACGCGGCGCGGCGCACGCATCCGCTACCACAAGTTTGTCCACTTTTTCCTCTTCGAGTATGTGGCCGGTGATGTGGCGAACCATGACCGCGAAGTGAACGAGGTGCGTTGGGTAAATTTTGACGAGGCGCTACAGTTGCTGGCATTTGTCGCGGAGCGCCACATAGTTGACCTGGCGCAAACAATGCTGGAAAATCCGCCCGATCAAGCCTGAGTGCCGGCCATCTCATCCTGGACAATCGCAACTAGATCATCAACCGTGTTGATGCTGTGGCGCTCGACCAGCCAGCGCGCCCCAATCCGAATCGCCAAGCGCTCGGCAATCGCCCGCTTGCTGCCATCCGCGATGCTGGTTATATCCCACACACTGACAACGCCCATCATACGGCGTAACATTTTGCAGCCACCGTGGCCAGCGCTATCGCGCAACAGGTCGAGCAGGTAGCGGCGGCGAAATTCGGCAAATGCCTCCTTGCCACCCGGATAGTTCCAATACTGTGGCGGAGCGAGTTCGCCCTTGTTGTTTTCTACCCAGAGCGTTTCAAATTTCTGGGCAAACTGCTGCCAAACCGCGCCCACCATCGCCAGCAGATAGTGCTGATATTCGGCGCGCACGTCTGGGTCGGCGGTGTGACCATAATGGGCGAGACAGTTGAGGATCAGATTTTCCAGCACGGCGCCCACATCAAAGCCCATCGGCCCGTAAAAGGCAAACTCGGGGTCAATCACGCGCGTATCATCCGCATTGACCATCAAACTGCCGGTGTGCAGATCGCTGTGGATCAACGCTTGCGCGTGCGTCATGTAACTCGCCTTCATTTCGGCAGCGGCGATCTTGAGCGCACTGTCGGTGCGCACCCGCTGCACTTCGTCGTCCACCAGCGGATTCCACTGGTTCTCCGGCGATTCCATTAGCGGATTGGTGAAGACAAAATCTTCCTGAATTTTGTTCAAATGGGGATTGATGTACTGCGCTTGCAACGTCTTCTTTTCCAGCCCCGTCAGATAGAGATCGGACGTAAAGAAGAGATTGCGCGCCATAAAGGTCGAGATGTGGTCGGCAAAATGGGGCAAACGCTGGCGGGCGACCAATGCCTTGCGCATGATCAAATGCTGGTTCAAATTCTCCATCACCACCAACGACATTTCGTCATCGTGGTCATAGATTGCGGGTGCGAGGCCGGGTGTCAGCCTGTTATATTGCAACAGCGCCTGCGTCTCAAAACGCATCCGTTCGCGCGTCAACGCCCACGCTTCGCCCAGAATCCGCAAATAAGGTAGTGCCTGCTTGACGACCGCTGATTGGTGCGGCGCCACCGCGTTCTGCACGATATAGACCATGTTCAAATTGCCGTCACCCACCTCTTTGGCGGTCAGGGTCGCCTCACTTGGAAAGACGCGTTCCAGCGCGGGACGGCTTTTGATGTAATCGATGATGGTTTGTTCGGTGAGCGCTTGGTAGGCCATACGTTATTCCCTACTATCAGCTTATGAAAGAATATTTTCATTGTTGATCTGGTGGATGCCAGCCTGCACTTACCCAGCGACGGCGCGCCTGAAGCACTGTTAGATTATTCATTTGGAGCGTCACCACCGTTGCTCTTCCCTGGGGTGTTAAACCAAGAATAATCGTTCCACTTTCGTCCCAGGCAAAGTGCTCAGCCCAAGCTTGTTGGATAGGATGAAAAAGAGAAAATTTTGCCCCTGTCATAGGATCGGTGCCGGTTTGTTGGTCAGCTTTATACACATTGCAAGTAAAGCAGGCCAGACACAAATTGTCCAACGTCGTTGCGCCGCCCTTTGTCTCTGGCAGAATAGGGTCAATATGCATACGGAGGCCGCAATTCGCTTCGGCAGTTTGACAGTATGCGCAACGGTTGGCATCGCGTTCTGCGATTTGGCGACGTAAGGAGGCAGGCACAGACATGGCAATGCGTCGGAAATCAGTTAGAGGTTTGGCTGGCGGTTGAAAATAGCGTATAGCCGCGACGGGCCAGTAAACGATAGGCCTCTGCTTTGCGCAGCATAAATAACTGTGCCCGTGACATTAGCTTCGTCAATCTACTATGTTCGGCAGTGGTGAGAGCATGTTGTTTTTGACGTTCTGCCAATGTCTCAATTTGCTGCTGCAAATCATCGTCGGCCATACTTTCCGCCATGCGCCACAGTTCTGAATCACTGAACAAAGACAGCGCGGCCAAATTTTTTCTCGTTTCCGGCGGCAAATCATCTTCTAACGTCGGCAAGGAGAGGGCGACGGACTGCATCAATACTTCCTCTACAGACAGCGCCGCCGCCGCCGCTGTCGCTTTGACCCGTTCATACAGCCCATCCGATAGTGTGATGCTAATGGTCTGACCAGCCATTTACTGCTCCCTCTTAGCCGACAAGTTTTCCTATGCCTAGTGGCTATTCTAGCACTTTTTCAACCGTTGATCAACGTTCAAGGCGCGCTGATCAAATGGAAGCTATGATGGCTCCTGCCCAGATCGCCGCTGTGATAGATCTGCTGTTTTCGTAGCTAGTCGTTCCGTAAAATAACAGGATATTCAGTCTGTTGCAGTGATTACAACTAACAACTGCGCATGCACCTCCACTAATGAAGTCACCGTATTCAGCATAAGTTTCCGAATAATCTGAAAACTGAATTTTATAGCCCAACTGTGCCTCGCAAAAACCACAAGTAAAATCTCGACACAGTGAGCTAATTTTTTGCTGTAAATTGCTGTTATCCATGAATTGTACTCAATGAGCACGACTAAAAACTAGTTTTGATTTGAGAACTTCACTATGAATTTCCCTACTTGGTTTGGCAACCAAATAGATCGTCATTTGCTTACTCCGCCACCTCGGCATCGCGCAAGCGCAGCGCATAAATGTTGATAATCAACGCCACCAGCAAGATTACGCCGCGCACCCACAGGCGCACGTAGATGTCCAGTTGCAATTGGTTGAGGCCGTTGCTAAGGACGCCAAAGATCAGCAGGCCGATCAGCGTATTCTTAATCCCGCCTTCGCCCCCAAACAAAGAGGTGCCGCCCAAGACCACGGCCGAAATGCTGTC
>JBBRVA010000748.1:0-4379 GCA_038247295.1 Caldilineales bacterium
AGCCAGGTCGTCGTCGGGTGGTGATTACAACTGGGCTGGCCATCGCGTTGACCGGCCTTGTGAAAATCCGTCATGTCGATCTCCTGGACAAAGACAAAATAGTCTTGCTCGATGCGCTGGGTGGCTTGCCAGTAGAGCGTCAGTGCGGCGCTTGCGCCGACCTTGGCCTGCGGCTGGTCGAGCCGATAACCTTTGAGCCAGATCGCCGCGCCAAAGCGGAGATCGAGTGGCTGTTGGATGCCCGGCTGGCCGACCGGTCCATTGCGCTCAAAGTGGGGCGCGGTCAGCGCTTGATCAAAGTGCGTGGCATAATTTTCCAAGCGAAACTGTTGCGGTGTGATTCCGTTTTTGCCGATCTGGTAGATTTCGAGGGCGGGGCGCCCTTGTACGCGCACGGTGCCAAATAATTCGTGATCAGCCTGAATCTGACGGCGCAGTTCGGCGGTCGCGGCGGCCAGCCCCGGCTCGACGGGATTGGCGAGCATAAAATAGTTGGGCACATCGCGCGCACAAAAATGTGCGCCGCGCGTATACCACTCCGCCACCACGTCACGTGTGTTGGTGGTGTAATTGCCTTGCAGAATGCCCGCCGCGTACAGTTCACCTACCACCTTCCAGCCATTGTTGAGGGGAAAGCCAAAGATCGCCACATCGACGGGCATGGCGTAATTGACCCAATAGCCGCGCGGTCGGTTGATCGGCCAGGTGCGCAAGACTTCCACTCGGTTGTAGACAAAATACCAATATTCGTAGGTGCCAAAGAGCAAGATGACGGCCACCACTAGGGGCGCGGCGACGCGTTGGGCGGTAGACACCGACAGATAGCGAATCAGCGCCTGCCAACCGCGCTGAATCACCAAGCCCGCCACCAACATCCAGCCAATAAAAAAACCATAAACGTGCGTATTCGGGATCGCCGTAAAAAAGAGTGCCAGCACCATCGGCGCGCCAAACCAGAGCCAGACGACCCGTTCGGCGGGCGAGAATTTAGGCAAGCACCAAGCGCTGATCAACAAGGCGGCGAAGAAGAGCCATGTATAATCGGTACCAGCCAGGGTGAGCCAGTTTGCCGAGCGGAAGGTGAGCGCCAGGCCAGCAACGATCAGCGTGGCCGCCAACCAGCGCAGCCCACCGGTTAGATTGCGCGCATAGATTTGGATCAGGCCAATCACAGCCAGGCCGATCAGCGTGAGCAGATAATAGGTTGAGCTATAAACTGTGGTCCGCGCGAAGAATTCCGCCAGGTGGTTAAACGTGGATCCGCCGCCGCCCATCCGGTAACTGGTGAGATAGGCAAAGGTGTTGGCAAAGCTGGGCTTGAGGATGAATGGCAGGTAAAAACTGGCAATCAGAACCGCGCCCAACAACCCAGGTAGCACCAAAGCCTGCGCTAATCGCCCCAGCGGCACACCGCCGCGCCAGATTCGCCACAATAGATAGCCAACCGGAAAGGCAACCAGCGCCGCTTCGTAATGCGAGAGCAGACCGGTCGCCAACAAGAGCGCGGCCAAAACAAGGTACCGGGTCAACGCTTTGGGTTGGCAGGCCAGCCGGTAAAAAATCAGCACGACCAGGATCACCATCAACAAGACGATGCTCTGGTATTGGACTACGCGCGCAAAGCCGATGATGTAACCATCCAGTGCTAGCAACAGCGCGGCCGCCCAGCCGGCCACGGGTCCAAAAAACCGCCAGCCGAGCAGAAAAAGGGCAAAGAGCGCCGTAAGATTGGCAAGCGTAAAGGGCAGGCGGGCGACGGTTTCGGTGAGCTGGCCGGTGAGCGCATAGACGACCGTGGGCAGTAAAATTTCGGTGGGCCCTTTTTGGTGGACGAAGAGGGCATTCTCATAACCCTGGATCACCTCGGCGGCGCGCAAGGCCAGGCGCGCTTCATCGCCTTGAAACTCAGCATAGCCCAAGTGGGTGAAGCGGAGAAAGCCACCGACCAATAGGATTGAGAATAGGCCGACCGCAAGCCAACCAGGTTTGGCAACATCTGAACGCAAAGCCGCAAAGAGGCGAAGCCGCAAAGGGGAGTGATCAGCGTTGGTTTCACGGTTGACATTGACAGCAGAGAAGTGGTTGGTCCGCCAATAGCAGAGGGCAAGCAAAGCCAGAAGCCAGGCATCAAAGACGAACAACGTCAGCAGACGGGATGCCCCACCAGGCAGATAGCTGATCGCCAACATGACGAGCACCATGCTGCTGTAGCCGGCGCCGATGCTGTAAAGTATGCGTTCCGCTAGAGGTGGCGGCGCTGCGCTGCGGCCGATCAGCATTTCTACCAGCAGTGCCCCAGGCAGCAAACCGGTAAGAAGGAGCAGCGCACAGGTTTTGAGTAACAAAGGAACAGGGCTGAAGATGAGCAAGTTGGCGACAACGGCCACGATCAGGCCGATGGCCCAGGGGCGAGTCACGCGCGGTATGGACAAACTCATGCCAGATGTTTGGTAAAGTAGAGGACTAAATCGTCATCGTTGAGCACTTGCTCGCCATATTGGAGGGTGCGGTTGTGATAGCTCAACCCGCGTCCGTCCGGTACATAGCCCCGCAGCACGTAGAGGCGTTGGGCAGCGCCGTAATCTGGATACATGCCCACGCCAATGCCGGCCATGGCCGAGCGCTGGGCGATGGTGGCCTCGACCGCATCCATTAAACCTGTGCCGATCTTGCGCCGGCGGTAGTGGGGCAGCACATTAAAATCTGCCACTTCTGGGATATTGGCCGTGCGAAACGGTTCGTAATCGGATCGCCACAAGGCGTTGACATAGCCGGCAAAGTCACCCTCTACAAAAGCAACCAGGCAGACACGTTCATCCGCCGCTTGCTCAACGAGATAGCGTTCGTATTGGGCAGCTGGCTTGTTCCAGCCGATCGTGGCGAAAGCCTGCGCAATCGGCTGGATATCTTGTTCTTGAAGAGGGCGAATTTCCAGATTTAAGTTGTTAGACATGCGTTAATTTCTGAAATGGTTCAACGTTGTGCAGCAGAGTGTAATATATACGTTACAGGCGCCTTCTGCGTATGGCGCGCGGGAGCGAGAATTTTCGTAAATCAAAAATCAAAAATCGTCAATCTACGGAAACCGGCGCCGCGCCTGCTCCAACTCGATCGCGGTTGCAGTAAAGCGGTAGAGTTTGGCTGGGCGATGGTCGCCTTCGCGAATGTTGCCGGTCTCTTCGAGCACGTCGGTGGCGAGCATTTTGCGCCGAAAATTACGTTTATCAAGCGGCTCGTCTAACACACGTTCGTAGACTTTTTGCAGTTCCGAAAGTGTGAACTCGGCGGGCAGCAACAGAAAACCAAGCGCCGTCCATTCCAACTTCCAACGCAACCGCTGCATGGCGTACTCGAGGATGCGCGCATGGTCAAAGGCCAATTCAGGCAGCGCATACATACTCCACCAGCGCACATCGTCGGCGTCGCTGCTGCTTTGCAACTGCAAGCCAGCCGTCTGATCGGCGCTAAGCAGGGCAAAATAGGCGACAGTGATCACGCGACCGCGCGGGTCGCGATCGGGTTGGCCAAAGGTGTAAAGCTGTTCCAAGTAGACATCGGTGACGCTGGTCTCTTCGGCCAATTCACGCCGCGCAGCGACCAAGAGGTCTTCATCCATACCCACAAAACCACCGGGCAGCGCCCACTTCGTTTTAAATGGCTCACCTTTGCGCTGGATCAACAGCACCTTCAAATCACTGGCGTAAAAGGTGAAAAGGATAATATCAACGGTTACCGCAGGGCGGGGATACTCGTAAACATATGTGCCTTTTTCGGGCGTTCCCTTTTCGTCGTTGGGGTCACTTTGCACAGTCAAGGTCTACCTCATCTAGATCGGTTGTATGGCGCACGGGATAGTGGCGCTACGCCGAATCCTAAACTCCGCGGGATGATTTGTCAAAACAGGTGTGCTATAATGTTTGGTAGATCGCTGAACTGCGAAGATTTGTCAATAAAAGGGATAAATTATGACTGTACAAGCACTGCAACCTGCTGAAAAACAGATCGATCCGTTTGCCACTACAGCAGCGAATAGCGGTATGGTGCCGGCTAGACTACATTCTGCTAGTGCGCAATCGTCGCCACCGCTCAACAGTGGGGACCGTCTAAGTCGTGCCGAATTTCATCGCCGTTATCTAGCCCAGCCTGAAATCAAAAAAGCCGAACTCATCGAAGGAGTAGTTTACGTGGCATCACCTGTCCGTATTAAACAGCATTCACAGCCCCACAGCTATGTGGTGGGTTGGTTAATGGTCTATTGTGCCGCTACCCCTGGCATTCGCATGGCCGATAAGGGTACCCTCAGGTTGGATGTAGATAACGAGCCACAACCGGACGTTTCAGTCTGGATCGATGAAAAATTGGGCGGACAGGCGCGTATC
>JBBRVA010000749.1:0-4378 GCA_038247295.1 Caldilineales bacterium
TACTTTGTCGATGCCGCCCATTTTGTGCTGGCACCTTTTCTCGGTTATCTCTGGTCTTTTTGCCGCCTGTTTGTGCAAGCACCTTCGGGACGCCAACGCTTCAATGTCCTCGGTGCGCTCGATGCGATCTCACACCAACTGGTTACGGTGACCAATGACACCTATATTAATGCGCACCGCGTCTGTCAGTTGATGCAGAAACTTCGGCTCTTGACGCCTGAAGTACCCATCGTGCTCATTTTGGATAATGCGCGCGACCAAAAATGTATGTTGGTCTGGATGCGCGCGCGCGACCTGAAAATCGAGCTACTCTATTTACCACCTTATTCACCCAATCTTAATTTAATTGAACGGCTTTGGAAGTTTGTTAAGAAAAAATGTCTGTACTCAATTTACTATGCTGATTTTAATACTTTCTCAAAGGCGATTAGTACCTGCCTTGACCATACGCACGACACTTATAAAGTCGAGCTTGATTCTCTACTCACGCTTAATTTCCAGACCTTTGAGAAAGTCACCTTATTATCATCTATGCCCTCGTGAAGTATACGTGTGATCAGCCGGGTCAAAGGGGTCACCGCGATTGCTGATGCGATCGGGATGACCCGCAAAGGGGTACAAAAAGCTCTTTCTGAAAAAGGCAACCCCAAGTTCGAGAGTATCGCGATAATTCTACAGGTAATGGGCTATCGGCTTGTCCCACAACGGTTTAACACAGCCTCGGTGAATGGATAAGTTGTCCATAATGTGGGCGCGCTTGGAAGATGTCCCTTTAAGTCTCGTATAAACCGCGGAAAGCTTATACAGGTCAGCATTCTCCCCGCGCCCTAGACCCGGAATCTGTAGTGGTGTGGCGGCAATCATGCCTCCTCACTGCTCATCGGCAATCACCACCTCGACGCCACGTGCAACAATGGCCGCGCTGTCATCGGCGGAGAGGCCGACATCGGTAATCAACATCTGGATTGCCTCTAGCGGCCCCACGGTGGCGAGCGTGTGTCTGTTCATCTTGCTGCTGTCCATGACCAGAATGACCTTGTCGCTGGCGGCAATCATGGCGCGCTTGACCTCGGCCTCGCCGATGTTGCGGTTGGTCAACCCTTTGCTCAATGAGAGACCGGTTGTCGCCACGATCGCCAGGTTGGCATTGATTTTGCGCAAGGTGTCAACCGCCAGCGGGCCGAGAAAGACTTGGTTCTCCCAGTGGAGATCACCGGCGGTGGCGATCAAATGGAGATTGCGTTGGGCCGCCAGCAGACGTAGATTGGGCAGCGAATTGGTAACTATGGTCAGGTGGTTGGGCTGGTGGTTCGCTTGTTGGTTTTGGTGGTGGTTCTGTGGATAGCGGAGCAGCAACTGGTGAGCAACCTGGAGTACGGTGGTGCCGCCATCGAGGATGACCACATCGTCCTCTTGAATATAAGAGGCGGCGACCTTCCCGATTTGCTGTTTGGCCGCCATCTGCTCTTGGGCGCGCAAGGGGTAGGGCCACTCAAGCTCGCCCCGTTCGGGCGCAATACTGGCCCCGCCGAAATGGCGTGCGACCAGTTCCAGTTGCTGCAATTCCGCTAGATCACGCCGAATGGTCATCTCGGAGACACTGAGTTTCTGACTCAAGCTGTCTACCGATTGATAGCCATGCAGGCGCAACAATTCTAAAATTTGTCGGTGACGTTCCTCTTGCTTCACAAAAATCATCCTGCGGACTGTGGGCCGAAAACTGTACCCATTAAGGCTATTTCAAAAAACAGAACATTTATTCCGTAAGGGGATGCCCCTACTATTATTTTTTGAAATGGACTAACCGGTTGAGATCGCGCTCGACCATTCGTCCAGTGCGGCCAGATCGTCGAAGACCGGCTCGGCCCGCGCCAGCAGTCGCCCATAGCAGTCGGTGTACTCTCGGTAAAAGGCATGACGAGCCGGGTTAGGCGGAAAGTGCGCGCTGCGTTGGGTCAGGCGTTCGGCGGTTGCGGCCATGTCGTCGTAAATGCCAACGGCATGACCGGCAATAATCGCCGCGCCCAACGCCGATAAATCCTCGCGCGCCAGGGCCACATAGGGCAAACCCATGACATCGGCCTTGATCTGGTTCCACAACCGGCTGCGCGCCCCGCCGCTGTAGACAATGATCTCCGTCACCGCCGCAGCAGGGTGGGCCGCCAGCAGTGAACGGAAAGCCAACGCCTGATCATAGGCAATGGACTCCAGGATGGCGCGATAAAAATGTTCACGCTTATGCGCCCAGGTGAAGCCCACCCACGCCCCGCGATAGTTGGTGCGGGTTGGGCAGGCCCGCCCGCCCAAATGCGGAATGAAAAAGAGACGATCGGCACCAGGCGGCACCAAGTTTGCCTTGGCGTCCAGTATATCATAGACCGTCGCTTCTGCCCCATGTTGGCTGGCTTCCGTAGCATCAGCATGGGCAAAAGTCTCCTGAAACCAGTGATGGGTTAACCCGCCGCCGATGATCAACGAGACCGGGTTCCACAGCCCCGGAATGGCCGACGGGATAATTTCGGCTAACTTGTAGGTGAGGTCAGGGCGAAACTCGTCGGTGCAGAGCGCGATGATCGGGAAGGTGCCGGCGGCATCCCCGGCGCGGTTGGGCTGTGTGATGCCGGCGCCCACAAAAGCCGCCGATTGGTCACCGGCACCGGCCACAATCGGCGTGCCCACCAGCAGACCGCTGGCCGCGGCCGCGGCTGGGCCGATGCGCCCAACAATATCGGCCGGTTTGACAATGCGCGGCAATTTCTGCGCCGAGACCCCCAACGCCTCACACAGCGCCGGCGACCAGGCATACTGCTGGGTGTCGCTTAGCCCACTGGCCCACAGGTACGTATAGTCGATGACTGCATCGCCAGCGGCCAGACCAGCCAACTTGCCGATCATGTAACCGGTAATTGTCACAAACTTGGCCGTTTGCCGGTAAATAGTGGGGAATTCATCGCGCACCCACATCATTTTGGGGCCGATCGTCGCCTGACCGGAGCCGGTCTGTGCCCGGATCAGGTCGTGGTGCTGCGCCATAACCTGGTTCAACTGGGGGGCAAAGCGCATGTCCAGCGTGGTGGTGTAGGGCGTCGTCGCCTCACCGGTGGCGTCGATGCCCATGACGCCGCTGATCATGCCGTCGAGGCAGATAGCGGCCACCTGTCCTGGGGCCACGTTGGTTTTCTCTAGCACTTCGTGGAGGGTGGCGAGGGTGGCCTGGAGCAGTTGCGCGCCATCATATTCAGCCACCCCAGGCCGTGGTTGCTTTGGATGGGTGTCGCGCCGGGCCGAGCCGAGCGTTTGGCCGGTGCTGTCAAAGAGAAAGGACTTGGTAAAACTGGAGCCGACATCAATGCCGATCAAATAGCTTGCTGCCATCTTGTTGCCTCCGATTCGCTCTTTCCGATTTTGTCTCTTGATGAATAATCTGGCGGAAGCGCGCCAGTTCAGCGGCTGGGTCGCTCGCCTCGTAGATGTTGCGGCCAAAGACAAGACCGTCCGCGCCCGCCTCGATTGCGCTGCGCGCCCGTTGATAGGCCACCTCCGGGTCGGCTTCTTTGGGGCCGCCCGCCACCAGCAAGGGAACCGGACAACTTGCCGCCACCTCTGCCAACCCTGCTGTCGTGCCGGGGTGGACGCACTTGACAATGTCGGCGCCGATCTCAGCGGCGATGCGGCAATAGAGGGCCAGCAGGGCGACGTTGGCATCGTCTTCCGGGTGGGTGCGCTCACGCGCCGTGCGCGGCTCCACCATCAGCGCCACCCCCCAGCGTTCGCAGGCGCGCGCCACCTGGGCGTTGCGCTCGATCTCCAGCTTCTCGCGCGCCGGGTCGTCGTAGCCAATGTACAGATAGGTCATCACGCCGTCGGCGCCGGCGGCCACCACCTCTTCAATGCTGGCAAGCGCGGCCGTCGCCCCTTGTGGATAGGGCAGGATCGTGCGGTTAAAGCTCTGGTAATCCAGATGGATCAAGAGAGCAGGGCGTTGTTTGCCAATAAAGGCATCTTCCAAGTGGGTGAGCGCACCAGGCGTCACCAAGAGGCCATCGGCGGCGGCCATACGCTGGGTGAAGTGGCGCATATCGGCCAGGGTGCGCATGCCGGGTTGCGGCCCCATGAGCACGCCATGTGAATAAGCGACGATCAATGACTTACCGCTCTGTTGGTTAAAGAGCCGGCCCAGTCTAATTTTTTTGCCGGTGCGCGCGTCCATATTATCTCCCGAATTGTTGGCTAGGCTCCCTTAGAGGCGCGGATTTTGATGGCGCGGATCATGCTGTACATCCCGTGATCATCCGTGTTATCTGAATCCGCGCCGCTATATGCCTGAGCAGTTACCCAAATTATTGACTAGTACACTTGGGCGGAAATAACCATACTA